>CAKZLS010000408.1 GCA_937127205.1 uncultured Rhodospirillales bacterium | reverse complement strand
TGGAGCTATACGCCTTCGTCCGCCCGGCCCGCTTCTGCGTACCAACCGTCCGCGGCTTGGCCGACGCCCTGATACTGTCGTTGCCCGAAACGCTCGAACAGGAAGCCGAAAGCCTGTTTGCGTGCGCACGGACACTCCTGGCGGAGCTGACAGCTTCGCCCCGGGACGACGGACTTCCGGTTGCCCGATCACTGGCCAATGGAAGTTGGTCGTGGGGAGAGGCGGTGCTGTCGGCTCTGGGAGCTTCCGTAGACTCGCCGACCGGCGACAAGCTCGGCGGACTGAGAGTATGGAACCGCCTTCGCGAATGGGAAGAATGCGCGCCGCCGCCGCCGCCAGACTGCTGGCCGGTGGAACCGGTCGAAGCGCGGGCGCGCCTGGTGCGGTTGCTCGATGCCAATAGCGAGCCAAGGCCTCAACAAGTGGACTATGCGTCGGTCGTGACAACGGCGTTTTCCCCTCGGGACAAGGCTGGAGAGCCGAAGGTCGTGTTGGCCGAAGCGGGCACGGGCGTGGGCAAAACCCTCGGCTACATCGCGCCGGCAACGGTCTGGGTGCAAAAAAACAAAGGAGCCGTCTGGATCAGCACCTACACCCGCAACCTGCAACGGCAGTTGGACCGCGAGCTTGATCATGCCTATCCCGACCCGCGTATGAAGGCGCGCAAGGTGGTTGTTCGGAAGGGACGGGAGAACACTTTTTGCCTGTTGAATTTCGACGAAGCGGTCGCCCGGGCGCGAAGCCGTCCGGGCGCCGATCTGGTCGCGCTCGGTTTGGTGGCAAGATGGGCCGCGGCGACCCGCGACGGCGACATGGTCGGCGGCGACTTTCCCGGTTGGCTCGCCGACTTGATGGGCCAAGGCGTAACAGCCGCGTTGACCGATACGCGCGGCGAATGCATCTACAGCGCTTGTCGGCACTACCGGAAGTGCTACATCGAACGCACCATCCGCAGGGCGCGGCGGGCGGAAATCGTGGTCGCCAATCATGCACTGGTGATCACCCAGGCGGCGCTTGGCGGCGAAGATCACGGTGCCGCGCCTCGCTATATCTTCGACGAAGGACACCATCTGTTCGAGGCCGCGGATTCGGCTTTCTCATTGCATTTGACCGGCCGGGAAACCGCCGAACTCCGGCGCTGGCTGCGCGGTGCCGAGCAGGGCGGCCGGTCGCGCCGCCGCGGACTTTCCGAGCGCATCGAAGACCTGATCAGCGGCGACCCCGAGGCCACGGAGGCCCTCGGCAACGCCGTGCGGGCTGGTCATGTACTGCCGGGACCCGGATGGCGGCAGCGGCTGGCCGGCGACACCCCGGCCGGTCCCGCCGAGTCGTTTCTCGCGCTCGTTCGCCAGCAAGTCTACGCGCGAAGCCGGGACGCGGTCTCGGCCTACAGTTTGGAATCCGGTGTTCGGCCGCCCGTACCGGGGTTGCTGGACGCCGGAAGAGCCTTCGAGACGGCGCTGCAACAGCTGGATGAGCCGCTAAAAACTCTAAGGAACACGTTGGCACGGTTGCTTGACGACAAGGCGGACGAATTGGATACGGCATCGCGCCAGAGGATTGAGCGGACCTGCCGGAGTCTCGAACGCCGGGCGGTCGGTCCAGTCTCCGGATGGCGGGCAATGCTCCGCTCGCTCGACAGCGAAACGCCGCCGGAGTACGTCGACTGGTTCGGTGTGGAACGCCTGAGTGGTCGGGACCTGGACCTCGGCCACTACCGGCATTGGGTCGATCCCATGCAACCGTTTTCCGCTGTGGTCGCGAAGCCGGCGCACGGAATGCTGATGACGTCGGCGACCCTTCGCGACGGCACCGGCAACCCGGATGCCGATTGGGCCGCCGCGGAAATCCGTACAGGGGCACGGTACCTATCCGCGCCTCCGGTTCTGTCCGCGCTGCCGTCGCCGTTCGACTACGCCGCCAACACCCGCGTGCTGGTGGTCAACGACCTGAACCGCGACGACCCGGCCCAAGTGGCGGCGGCCTATCGCGAGCTCTTCTTGGCCGCCGGCGGTGGCGCACTGGGACTGTTCACGGCCGTCGCGCGCTTGCGCGCTGTTTATGACCGCATTGCCTCGCCGTTGGAAAGCGCCGGGCTAAGGCTTCTCGCTCAGCACGTGGATGCCTTCGATACCGGAACGTTGGTGGATATCTTCCGCGCGGAGGAAGACACCTGCCTGCTTGGCACGGACGCAATCCGAGATGGTGTAGACGTTCCGGGCCGAGCCCTAAGGCTGATTGTTTTCGATCGGGTTCCGTGGCCGCGGCCAAACATTCTGCACCGGGTACGCCGCGAGATGTTCGGCAAAAAATACGACGATATGCTGACACGGCTCAAGCTGAAGCAAGCCTACGGTCGGCTGGTGCGCCGCGCCGACGATCGCGGCGTATTCGTGATGCTCGACCGGGCTCTCCCCTCGCGTTTGCTCGGCGCCTTTCCCGAAGGCGTCGAGGTTCGCCGCCTGGGGCTCAAGGACGCCCTAACGGAAACCCGGGCGATCCTATCGAACCCGACTTCCAGCCATAGCTAATACCAACGCAGTTCCTCTCTTGACCAGACATGTGCCGCGACGCAAGATTCATACTGGGATGTTCACCGGCAACGAGACGCGGTGGGTGCCGGTTCCGATGAGAACCGGCCCCAGGCCGACAAAAACAATAAGGGCGTCTCGGGAATGGATTGGAACACGGGAGGAAAATATGACAGGCCAACAAACACCGGCCCGGGCGGCGAACGTGCTGCCGTATGGTGACCGGATCAACACGGTTTCCATTGAAGATACCTTCAAATGGCTCGGCGCCGGATGGCGCGATTTCAAACGATCGGGACTCACCAGTCTCGCGTACGGCGGTATTTTCGTCCTGGCCGGACTGATCCTCACCGCCGGACTTTACCTAACGGGGTTCGAATATCTCATCGCCCCCCTGACGGCAGGATTTTTGTTGGCGGGTCCAGCATTGACGGTGGGTTTTTATACGATCAGCCGAGACTTGGAAGCCGGCGTAAAACCCACCTTCCAAAGCGCCTTCTTTGCATGGCGGGAAAATCCGATCCATTTGCTGGGCATGGGCCTTGGGCTGGTTCTATTCCTGATTATATGGGTGCGGCTCGCGGTTATGACCTTCGCGGTGTCGTTTCCGCATACCAATCTGAACATCCAAAGTATTGTGAACACGACGCTATTCACAGTTGACGGCTGGGTATTCCTGGCCATCGGTGCCGCGGTGGGCTGCGTCATGGCCACGATCGCGTTCGTAGTCAGCGTTTTCTCGCTGCCGCTGATGCTGGATCGCAAGGCGGATATCATTCAGGCGCTCGTAACAAGTGTGGTCGCGGTGATCATGAATTTTCGGGTGATGATGGTGTGGGCCGCCCTGGTTGTGGTGTTCACCTTTGCGGGGTTGTTCACGTTCTATATCGGGTTGGCGGTGTCGCTACCGCTGATCGGCCATGCCAGTTGGCACGCTTATCGGGCTGTCATCAAGCAACCGGCCTGAACGCACTGTGCTCTAAACGATTGATTTTTAGAGCAAGTGAATCCGGCGACGGTGTCGGCGTCGTCCCGGGGAGCAACGTTAACTTGCCCAAAGGCGGTGAAGAATCGCCGCCGGGGCCCAAAGCTCCACGCCCTATCGTCCCTGCTCCAGCGTAGATCCAAACAGTCGCATCGGCGCCCGTCGCCGCAAGAAAGTCCATCGCCGTTAACGGCCATTTAAGCCCGTGGACATATGGTGAGGCACATCGATGATCCTGGGTATCGAAAATTCCCTCCCAGACTTGCGTAGACTGCTGAGGAGACAGAGCGCCGATGACGGTGGCCGCCCCAAACATCAGAGAACGCAGAACGCTCGGTCAGTGGCTGAGCCGTCTTTTTCCCGACCGTCAGATTTTGTTGCGCACAGAAGCGAGCTATCGTTCGATCACGCTTTCTCGGCGGTTCCAGCTTACAGCCGTATCCCTGCTGGTCGGGCTGAGCGCCTGGGCCGCTTTCACCACCACTCACTACACCTTCTTTTCCGACATTCTCTCCGCCAAGAACGAGGAGGTGGTAAGCGCCGAGGAAGCGTATCAGGATATTCTCGGACAATTCGTTCGGCATCGTAGCCGGCTTCAAGTGGTCAATCAGGAAGTGCAGCGTTTGAGCCAGGTGGATCGTTCCAACCTGCTTGCCGTCCGGCGAATGGGTGAGCGAACAGCCGTACTGGCGGACCAGTCCCGGAAACTCATCGAGCGCACCGGATTGAACACCAAACAATTGATGAAAGCTGCGGGAATTCCTCACGGCGCGCAGGGTGGCCCCTATATTGACGTGGCCGTTGGCACACCCGCTCGGGATCAGCTGAATTCGGAAATCGAGCGTCTGGAAGAACAACTCCAGTATTGGGCGTTGTTGCAAGGTGTCGTAAGGCGCCTGCCGCTCAATCCTCCGCTCCACACCTTCGCCATCAGCAGCGGTTTCGGCAAGCGCCGCGATCCCATCAATCGAAGACGGGCGTTCCATCACGGGCTCGATCTGGTTGCACCGCTTAAATCTCCAGTGTTCGCGACATCCGCCGGCGTCGTGACCTTCTCAGGTGTCAATGGCAACTACGGACGATTTATCGAAATCGAGCACGGCGCTGGCCTAAGCACGCGTTTCGGCCACCTCCACAAACTACTCGTTAAAAAGGGCGAGGTCGTGAAACCCGGCCAAAAGATCGCGTTGCTCGGTAACAGCGGGCGCAGCACCGGCGCCCACCTTCATTACGAAGTTCGCTTCAACAAGAAACCCCGCAATCCAATGAAATTTATTCAGGCAGGTCGGTATGTTTTCCAGGAGTAATGATCAAGTGAGAATGGACAAAAGGCACGTTTCCGGCGGGACTGGGCAGGTCCCCTCCATCATCAGTACGGGCGTTCGCATTGCTGGCGACCTCATCAGCGATGGCGAAGTCCACATTGACGGCTTTATCGAAGGCGATGTTCGCGCCAGTTCGGTCACTGTCAGTCCTTGCGGCCGCGTGTCCGGTGCTCTCTCCGGCGACACGGTCCGTGTCGAAGGCCAGGTCGATGGTAAGATAACAGGTCAATCGGTAAGTTTGGCCGCGACCGCGCGCGTCAAGGGCGACATCGCGCACGATACGCTTGCCTTAGAACAGGGTGCCCATTTCGAGGGCCACTGCCAGCCGGTCGCGGAAGCCAAAGCCAGCGGCGGATCAACGATCTCAGCCATCGGCAGCGATACCAAGGTCTCCAAACCCGTGGGTTCGTCCGCGGCGGACGTTAAGACCGCTGACCAGCCAAAATCCTCGGAACAGGCGGCCTAGAGCAATATCCATTCAAGTGCAGTCACTTGAATGGATTTACTTGCTCTAGAAATCAATGACTTAGAGCATGACCATCGCCGGATTGGGCGGTTAGG
>CAKZLS010000407.1 GCA_937127205.1 uncultured Rhodospirillales bacterium | reverse complement strand
CTAGCAGCGGATCGGATTTGCGGTGCTTGAGCCGCGCCCATGCTCTGAAACCCGCCGCGTCCATGGGCAGGACGCCGTAGCTGACGACCACCTGATCGAGCCACGTCTCCAAGGCGTCGGCTTTCGGCGCGTCCTGCTCTCGCGTGATCTCGATGCCGGCCTGGATTTCTCCCACCGTGACCGCCGACAGAAAAGCCGGTCCGCGGGAACGTCCGCAATCCACTTGAGCACCGCGCCGTGCGGCTCCGACCGTCGCAATTCGGAACCGACGTCCGTGTCGAGACGGTTCACGGGCTATTCGAACTCCGGCTTTGCGCGGTGTCGGTATTGACCGCGCGGCGGAGTGAGCAATTCGGTTCGTGCGTCCGACGCGAGCAGTTGGTCCTTCAGATTGGGTTTGGTCATGAGTCCTCACACAAAGACGGAACCTAACTGATTGTAGATCAAGAACCTCCTGATTGTCCCCCGCCCCTTGACCCTCTGATAGCAAAACCGGACCGGGTGTGTTACAATTCCCACCTACTTTCTGGAAATCATGCCGCTGAGGCCGCGCCCTCGGGCATGAGGACGGACGCCGCCCTCTGCGTGCATTTTTGAGTCCGCCGGGATTGTGCCCGATGGACTGTGACCGATGCGGCTATGGAAGAGGGAGCGAGACCATGAGCAACTATCGTGTCATCCGGCTTGTCGGCTCCAGCCCGACGTCGTGGGAAGAAGCCGCCAAGAACGCCATCGAAGAAGCCGCCGCTCATCTTGAAGATATGCGGGTCGCCGAGGTCGAACTTCTCGACATGCGCATGAAGGACAACAAGGTGGCGGAATATCGCGCCCGGGTGCATGCGTCGTTCCGCTACGATCCGGCCAAACACGGCGGATAAAACGCAGCTCCTAGAGCAAGTAAATCCGGTCAAGTGAATCCACTTGACCGGATATTGCTCCAGCTTCGGCAGTCGTCACAGGACGAAGAAAATCAAGCCGAGGATGAGAACCGCGAGAAACACGGTTTGGCCGACGATCAGCCCGATGGAGCGCACGCCGACTTGGGCCAGGGCCTGGAGCGATGTCTTCATTCCGAGCGCGGCAATGGCGATCACCAGGCACCACCGGGACACCTCGACCATGCCGAGACGCAGCGGCTCCGGGATGGCGCCGAGGCTGTTGATGGCCACCAGCGCCGCGAAGGCGAACAGGAAACCCTGAAACGGCACTTTCGCCTTTTTTCCAGTCTCGGATCGTGCGCGGAACAGCAGCGAAAGGGCGAACACGATGGGCAGCAGCATGGCGACGCGCAAAAGCTTGGTGAAGGTCGAGATGTCGCCGGTCTGTTCGGAAACGCTGTAGCCGGCGCCGACCACCTGCGCCACATCGTGGATCGTGCCGCCGAGGAAAAATCCGGCATCCACCGTATCCATTTCGAACAGAGCGACAATGATCGGGTAAACGATCATCGCGATGGTGCTGAGCGTGGTCACCGCGATGACGGTAAAAATGGTGTCGCGCTCCGAGCGCTTGTCCTGCGGAAGAATGGAAGAGATGGCGAGTGCCGCCGATGCGCCGCAGATGGCCACGGCGCCGCCCGACAGCACCCCGAACTTGCTGCCGAGCCCGAGTGCGCGGCTGGCGACGGCGCCGAAAACCACCGTCAGGATAACCGCGGCGATGACCGCGAACATGGGGGCGATTCCCAGGCTCATGATCTGCTCGATCGTGATCCGGGCGCCGAGCAGGGCGACGCCCAAGCGCAGCACGTTCCGCGCCGCCATCTCGATTCCGGGGCCGCACCGGCCCTCCTGGGAGAGGAATTGAAAGGCGATCCCAAGAAGCAAGGCGAACAGCATGACCGGGCCGCCGTAGTGATCGGACAGAAAGGTCGCGGCCATGGCGACCGTGGCCGCGGCGAGAAGTCCCGGAAACACCACGCGGACGCTCTGAACTCTTTTGCGAAGGCGATCGGCGATGGTCGGCGCGGCGATGTCAGACATTGTTCAGTCCCGTCCGTTATGTGGTCGGCGCAATAAGGCGATCAGAACCCTCATAGCCCGAGGACCCGGGAGCAGTGACGGGCGATGACGGCCTGCTCGTCGGTGTCGATGACCCACGCCTGAGGCCCCGCGTTTTTGTGGGTGAGCCGCGCCCCGCCCGCTTCGTTGGCGGCCTCGTCCAATGCGAAACCCAGCCACGCCATGCCGCGGAGTACCGCTGCCCGGATACTTGCGGCGTTCTCGCCGATGCCGCCGGTAAAGATCAGCGCGTCGACGCCGCCGATGGCCGCCGCCAGGGAGCCGATCTCGCGTTCGATCCGGTAGCAGTATTGCCGCACCGCCTCGGCCGCTTCCGGCTCGTTGCTCGCCAGAAGAACCCTCATGTCGGCGCTGATCCCCGACGCGCCGAGCAGCCCCGAGCGGTTGTAAAGCAAGTCCTCGAGCGCGTCGGTGTCGAGCCCTTCCGAGCCCATCAAATAGATCAGCACGCCGGGGTCCAGGGTGCCGCAGCGGGTTCCCATCATCAGCCCGTCGAGGGTGGAGAACCCCATGGTTGTCGCCATGCTCTTTCCTTCCTTGACCGCGCACATGCTGGCGCCGTTGCCGAGGTGAGCGATGATGGTGCGCGCCGGCAGCGGCGTGCCGGTTTTTTCCGGGAACGCGGACGTCACGTATTCATAGGAGAGCCCGTGAAATCCATATCGGCGGAGGCCTTTGTCCCAGTATTCCTCGGGGAGCGGCAGGCGGACGGCCTCGGTGGGCTGGGTCGCGTGAAAGGCGGTATCGAAGCAGGCGACCTGCGGCAGATCGGGGCGCTGTCCCATCAGTTCGCGGATCGCGGCGACATTGTGCGGCTGATGGTGCGGCGCGAGGTGGCAGAAGGTTTCGAGTGTCTCCAGCGTCTCGGGGTCAACGTGCACGGGCTCGTGAAACCGGCCGCCGCCGTGCACCACGCGATGACCCGCCGCCCGCAATTGTCCGCCGCTGCCGTGCCGGTCCATCCAGGCCAACAACAGCGAGAGCGCGCCCCGGTGATCGCTGATGGGCTCAAATTCGCGGTCGTCGGGATCGGGAAGCGCGGCGCCTGTTTGGTCTTTGGCGGCAAACCGAACAGTGCCGCCAATCCCGTCCACTTGCCCGTCGATCGTCAGAGCGGGCGGCGAGCCCGGTTCGCCAATGCAAAATTGGGCGAACTTGATGCTCGACGAGCCGGCGTTGAGAACGAGGATGTGGTCACGGGACATGGGTCCACCAGCCGAAGGGTCACTCCAAAAAGAGCCCCGAAGGACGGGGAGAAAAGTCCTTCGGGGGTGCTACGGCGCGGGTGCCAGGGAATGACCTAAACGTAGGCTTTGTACTTTTCGAGATGCCGCACCGGCATGCTGAGGGCGTCGCGGCGGAACGGATCGCCGAGTTCGCGGTTGACGATGATCTCGAGGATCGTGGTCTTGCCTTCCTTCTGCGCTTCGCACGCGGCGTGCAGGGCCGGACCGACGTCGGAGAGCTGCTCGATAACCTGTCCTTCGGCGCCCATGGACTTGGCGATGGCGGCGAAACTCGGGTTGTCCAGATTGGAGCCGACAAAACGGCGGCCGTAGAAGTCGACCTGGTTCTTTTTCTCCGCGCCCCATTGCCGGTTGTTGAACACCACCGCGGTCACCGGGATGTTCTCGCGGACACAGGTGAGGATCTCGCCGAAGCTCATGCCCCAGGCGCCTTCGCCGGCATAGGACACCGCCGGCCGGTCGGGCGCGGCCATCTTGGCGCCGATGATGGTCGGAAAAGCGTAGCCGCAGTTGCCGAAGCTCATGGCCGCGAACATGCTTCTCGGCTGTTCGAAGCGAAGGTAGCTGTTGGCCACAGAGCAGATGTTGCCGATGTCGGTGGAGACCATGGCGTCGGCCGGCATCGCTTTCTCGAGCTCTCGCAGCATCTGACGCGGATGCATCAGGTCGGGGTCTTCCTTGATCATGTCGAGGCTGTAGGGATCACTTTCATGATGCCACGCGTCAAGCTCGGCTTCCCACTCGGCCTTCTCGGCCTTGATCTTCGACAGACGGTCTTCGCGGTTGGCGTGGCACGCCATTTCCTTGTTCTGGAGCCGCTCGGTCAGCGCCTCGGCCGCCTCGCGGGCATCGCCGCACAGACCCACCGTGATCTTCTTCACCAGCCCCAGCATCTTCGGATCGGCATCCACCTGGATGATCTTGGCGTCCTTGGGCCAGTAGTCGAGACCATGTTGGGGCAGGGTCCCGAACGGGCCCAGCCGGGTGCCGAGCGCAAGCACCACATCGGCCTGGCTGATCAGCTTCATGCCCGCCTTAGAGCCCTGGTAGCCCAAGGAACCGCACCATAGGGGATGACTCGCCGGGAACGAGTCATTGTGCAGGTAACTGTTCACCACGGGAGCGCCGAGGAGCTCGGCCAGGGCCATACAGGCCTCGACACCGGCCGAATTGATAACGCCGCCGCCCGACACGATCACCGGAAACTTCGCGGACGCCAGCGTCTCCGCCGCTTCGTTGAGGACCCGGGTGCCCCCCGGACCCCGCTCGATCCGGATCGGTTCGGGGATGTCGTAGTCGTATTCGCCGTAGAAGTAATCGCGGGGAATGTTCAGGTGGGTCGGGCCCATCTCAAGCATCGCGCGGTCGAAACACCGCCCGGTAATTTCGGCCATGCGCCGCGGGTTGTTGACGTGGCCCTGGAACTTGGTGATTTCCGAAAAGATCGGCAGCTGGTTGGTCTCCTGGAAGCCGCCGAGCCCCATGGTCGCGGTGCCGGACTCCGGCGCGATCATCACCACCGGGCTGTGCGCCCAGTATGCAGCGGCGATGGCGGTCACGAAATTGGTGACGCCGGGGCCGTTCTGAGCCATGCAGACACCGTGGCGGCCGCTCACCCGGGAATAGCCGTCGGCCATGTGGCCGGCACCCTGCTCGTGGACGATGGGGACATAGCGGATACCCGCCGCCGGGAAGATGTCGAGCGCGTCCATGCATGCCGAACCAACGATTCCGAACACCTCTGTCACACCATTGGCGACCAGTGTTTCCACAAACGCTTCACTTGGTGTCATGAGCGTCATTGTCCGCTTCTCCTCCCACCTCGTCCTGACTGAATAGAATTCTTATGTCGCAACCTCTGGTACATTCATCTGCTCGAGCGCCGTATTTCGCTCGTTCGATACCCGCCAGTTGATCGCATATTTCATGCTCTCATAGATCATCAGAGCATTCAATAATAAAATAAAATGTCTCATTTTTGCTCGCAGCAGGGAGTCCAAAATAGATTCTTTGCTGTTGGCAATTGTATTTGTGTGCATTTTTCCGTACCCCGGAACCGCATCGGGTATGGGGACGATAGCGCCTGGATGAAAGCTACGCTGGGACGGGGTCTGGCGGTAGCGCCAGTTACCGCCATTCGCTTGCGCCAGTTTGGGGGGAGCAGTGTTACGAGAAAGGAGTCGATCTGGGTATGAAAGCTTGACAGGCTGGCCGCTGAGTCAGTCCGTGTCGCTTATGCCACCGATTTCTCGGCCTCTCGGCAAATCAGTTCCTCGATCCGGGTCGCGGCGCGGCGCAGGGCCGGAAGCCGGGTCTTGGCATCTTCCAGCGACATCCGGCGCGTCGGCGCATGGACGGTGAGCGCCGCGCAGAACTGTCCCAGAGAATTGCGGACCGGTACGGCGACGGCGATGAGTCCTTCGAGAAACTCCTCGTTATCCCAACTGAAACCGGCTGCCCGGGTCCGCGCCAGTTCCCCGAGCAGGTCCTCGGGATCGGTGATGGTAGCCGGCGTCTGCCGTTCCAGGTGCAGCCGGGAAATGACGTGGCGAACCTCGTCCTCCGGCAGGCTGCTCAGGTAGAGCTTACCGCTGGCCGTGCAATACAGCGGAACATGGGTGCCCGTCGGCAATTGCAGTTGGAGAGGCCAGCTGGACTCGACCCGATCGGCGTAGACCATACGATGGCCGTCGGGAACGGCAAGATTGCACGTCTCTTGCACTGCTTCCACCAACGACTCCAGGATGGCCTTGCGCTCCAGGTTATGGTGGGACGATCCGATGATCCAATGGGCGAAATCGAACAGGCGCGGCCCGGCCAGGAAGCGATTGCCTTCCGCCGTTTTTTCGAGGAATCGCTCGTCCAACAGCATTTGACACAGGCGATGAACGGTGGGTCGCGGAAGCTCGAGATCGTCACTCAGTTCTGCGAGGCTCAAGGGCGCGGTTGCGGCGGAGACCTTTTCCAAAATACTGAAGACTCGAAGAAACGATCGTCCTTTATCGCGTTGCATCTGCTCTCCCTAGGTGGCCACGCTGTCATCGCGGGGCACGAACGTGCTGTGGCTACCACCTTTCGTAGACGCGTTCAATCATCAGGCCGACGAGACGTGTCGACCGAGCGCCAACTCCGTGACGCCCGGCTTTACCGACACGACGCTATTGCGCGACATTCGCTCCTTCATAAAACAGCAGGATCGTGGACAGCTTTGGCACCAGAGCGACCACGAACCACACAAGCAGCAAGGACACCAGATAGGGCACCGCATAGCGCACGATCTTGAGATACGGGATGCCGGTGACGCCGCTGGCAACGTAGAGGTTGAGGCCGTAGGGCGGCGTGATGAAACCGATGGACGCGCCCACTAGGAACACGACCGCGAAGTGGATGGGGTTCATGCCGATCGAGGCGGCGATCGGCGCCAGGATGGGGGCCAGGATAATCGTCACCGGAAGGCTCTCCAGGAACATGCCGACGACGAAAACGATCAGCATACACGCGGCCAGGATCGGATAGTAACCACCGAGCTGGGTGATCAATCCAGTGAGGAATTCGTTCGCGCCCAGGAGCGAGAGTAGCTGCTGCATCACCACCGAAACCGCGATCAAGGGTGCCAGAAGTCCGGTAATCTGGCCTGAACGGAAGATGACGTTCGGGAGCTTGCTGAGCTTCAATTCCCTGGTCACGAGCAGACCGGACAGAAGGCAGAAGCCCACGGTCACGCCGGCGGCCTCGGTCGGTGAAAACACACCGCCGTAAATACCGAACAGCACAATGAAAATGGCGAAAAACCCAAGATACGCGCGGGCGCCGGTCTTCATGATCCGGACCGGCTCGAATTGAATGAGATGGCCCCACTGATTGCGCTTGGCCAGCACGTAGCAGGTGATTTGCATCCCCATCACCATCATGATGCCCGGCACCAAACCGCTGACGAACAGGTCGCTGATGGACAGGTTCATCATGTAGCCATACACGATGAAGATCACACTCGGCGGAATGATGATGCCGACGGTGCCGCCGGCCGCCACGGTCGCGGCAGAGAACGAGGGTTCGTATCCGCCCTCCTTCATTTCGGGGTGCATCAGCGAGCCGATGGTGGCGGTGGTGGCGGAGTTCGAACCCGAGATGGCGGCGAACAGCCCGCACGCGGCCAGTGACGCCATGGCCAGGCCGCCCCGCATCCATCCCATTACGGCGTATGCGAAATCTGTCAGGCGTTTGGCGATGCCCGCCGCGGCGATCAAGTCACCGGTGAGGATAAACAAGGGGAGGGCCAGAAGCCCGAAAAAGTTCAGCCCTTCGTAGAGCGTGACGCCGATGTTCGCCAGCGTGAAATCGATGATCAAGCTGACGCCGACGACCCAGAAACCGATAACCAGAAAAATTGGAACCCCGATCAGAAAAAGGATCACGACACCGATCGAGATGGCGGAGATGAGCAATCCGTCCATGATACGCCCCCCCTATTCCGAAACAACGCTCATGGCCAAATCGAACGGTTCCCTCGAACGATAGGTCTTCCAATCCTCCCACAGATTCTGAGCGGCCCGGAAGATCAACAGCGCCCAGGCGACCGGCGTCGCCAAATAGAACCACCACTGCATGACGTTCGTCGTCCCCGGGACGATGGCGAAGTTCATATGTTGAAGTTGCACCTGTTCGGTAGTGAAAGCGATGACGATGGCAACGAACGCCGCCCACAGAACGAAATCCAGGCACAGGGTCGCGAATTGAAGGGTGTACGGCATTTTCTGGCGGAATTCGGAGAACCGCAGATGGGATCGGGCGCGAACGTTGTACGCGGCGCCGAACCACGTAACCCAGAGAAACAGATAGACCGGAATGGTTGTGCTCCAAGCCGCCTGTTCCTTGAAGACATAACGCCTGATCACCTCGACGAATATGATCCCCGCCATGGCCAAATAGGAAATGAGGATGATGGTTTTTTCCAAATTTCGATCGATAAACCGGATCACTGGCACAGCTTCTCTCCCATCACCGGAATTTGAAATCCCGCCTGTTACGCGCGGCCGGGGCTCCCTGTTGGATTTCGGCCCGGTCCAGTTTCGCCGCTCCGACACGGTCGCCCGCTCTTTTCGGCGAGCTCTCCGTGAGAGCGAGGGGACGTCAAAGCGCCCCGC
>CAKZLS010000406.1 GCA_937127205.1 uncultured Rhodospirillales bacterium | reverse complement strand
GTTTGACAACCCCGTCGCGGCCCTCGAAAGCCTCTCGGAAACCAAGCCAGACTTGATCGTAACGGACTTTTTGATGCCCGGGTTGAACGGGGAGGAATTCGTTGTCCGGTGCCGGGAGCATCCGGCCACGAGTGAAGTGCCGATCATCGTCGTTACAGCTTATGGAGAGGGCGAATATCGCTATCGGGCCCTTGAAGCGGGCGCCACCGATTTCTTGCTGAATCCCGTAGATGGCCGGGAATTCTGCACGCGGGCGCGAAATCTCCTGACGCTACGGCGCCAACAGCTGGTGATTCGCAAGCGCGCCGAGTCGCTTCAGGTCGAACTAGAAGAAGCAATCGAACAACACGCGAAGGATGTCCTGGAACGCGAGAGGAAGCTTCGCCGTGTGATCAACACGGTGCCGGCCCTGGTTCGAGCATCCGATACCCACGGACGGTTGATCTTCCTCAATTCCTATCACGAGCGGTTTTTCGGTTTCGACCTCGGCGAAGCTACTGGCAGAGCCAAGCGGGATCTATTCGGCGAGGTTTATGGCAGTCGGCACCTGGAAATCGATCGGCAAATGATGGAATCCGGCGGCGTGGTGCGGGATGTTGAAGAAGTGTTGACCGATCGGGAAGGCCGAGAGCGGGTGCTGCTGACGAACAAGGCGCCGCTGTGTGACAATGAAGGCTCGGTCAGCAGCATCGTTACGGTTTCGCTCGACATCACCGAATTGAAGCGCGGCGAGCAGGCAATGCGCGAGAGTGAGGAGCGCTTTCGCAGTCTTGTCGAGGGATCGGTGATGGGGATCGTCATCGATTGCGGCGGCAAACCGGTGTTCGCCAATCAAACCTTCGCCGATGTTTTCGGTTACGACAATCCCGACGAAATCCTGGCCCTGGATACTCTCGATCCGATTTACGCGCCGTGCGATCAAATGCGCATCCAACACTATCGGGACGCCCGCGCGAAAGGCGAATCGGTGCCCGAGGATTACGAATATCAGGGAAGGCGGAAGGACGGTTCGCTGATTTGGCTGCAATCGCGCGTGCGGTCGATCCTTTGGAAGGGACAACATGCGGTTCAGTCGACCATCTCCGACATTACGCTGCGCAAAGAGTACGAAGAGCGGTTGCAGCGGCAGGCCAACTTCGATTGGATCACCGACCTTCCAAATCGGGTCCTGGCGCTGGACCGTTTGAACAGTGCGGTGATCAGCGCCCGTCGCCATGATCGGAAAGTGGGACTGCTTTACATTGACCTCGATCACTTCAAAAAAGTCAATGACACCCTCGGCCACGCGGCCGGCGATCAACTGCTCAGGCAGGCCGCCGAACGGATCAAGCGCTGCGTACGGGAAGAAGATACGGTTGCGCGTCTCAGCGGCGACGAATTTGCGATCGTGCTGCCCGATATCAATACCGCGATGGATACGGAAACCGTCGCCAACAAGATCCTGGAAGCGTTCTCGCTTCCGTTCGATCTCGACGGCCAGGAGGCCTTCGTGACCGCCAGCATCGGCGTGACCGTCTGCCCCGATGACGGCGATGACCCCAACGTGCTCATCCAGAATGCCGATGCGGCCATGTACCGGGCCAAGGAACAGGGTCGGAATACCAATCAGTTCTTTACCTCGGAACTCAACGAGCGGGCGATCGCACGGATCCGGATCGAGGGGCTCCTCAGGCGCGCGCTGGAGCGCAAACAGCTGTTCCTGCACTACCAGCCAGTGGTGAATATCGCCTCGGGAACGACCGTCTGTGTTGAGGCGCTGCTGCGCTGGAACGCCCCCGGAATCGGTGCCGTCACGCCCGAGCAATTCGTCGCCCTGGCCGAGGATACCGGCCTGATCGTGCCGATCGGCGAGTGGGTCCTGCAGACGGCGTGCCGGCAGATCGCGGATTGGCGGGTGGCGGGACTGCCGCCGGTGTGCCTGTCGGTCAATATCTCGAGCCGCCAGTTTCGCGGCGGAGGATTGGTGGACTCGGTCTCCCGCGCGCTGCAGGAAAACGGGATGGCCGCTTCCAGCCTCCAGCTGGAGATCACCGAGGGCCTGTTGATGGACGATCTTCCCGATACCAAAGCGGCCCTGCACGAGTTGCAGACGATGGGCGTGCGGCTTGCCGTGGACGATTTCGGTACCGGCTACTCATCGCTCAGCTACCTCAAGCGGTTTCCGGTCACGGCGCTCAAAATCGACAAGTCGTTCATCCGCGATATTCCCACCGACCGCGGCGACGCCACCCTGGTCGAGGCGATCGTCGCCATGTCGCACCGGCTCAACCTGCAGGTGATCGGCGAAGGAATCGAAAACCGAAGTCAGCTGGAATTCATTCGCTCGCGCGGGTGTGATCTGGCTCAGGGGCACTATTTCAGCCGCCCGCTGCCGCCTGAAGAATTCTCCCGCATATCCCGAAGCTGGGACAACGGGGCATCCCCCGGCAAGCGCGATTTTGGGTTGGGTACGCTCTGAACGGGACCTACGCCAAACGTATCCGCGAACGACGCGGGGCCAGAGACGCATTGCTCCGGCCCGGCCCCCATCCCGGCGAACGCATAACGAACGACCGCCCGGCTAAACGCTCCGGTCGCTGACGGCGTCGGCGGCCGGTCCAATGAGATGAACGTCGCGCTGCGGGAACGGAATGGTGATTCCCTCCGCTTCGAGGTGTTCCTTGAATTGCTTTGTCAGGTCGAATTTGACGCCCCAGTAATCCGCGGCGTTGACCCAGATCCGGGCGATCAGGTTGACCGAACTATCGGCGAGCTCGCTGACCACGAACAGAGGTTCGGGATCGGAAAGCACGCGCCGATCGGCGTTCACCACATGCTTCGCCGCGGCGAGCGCGTGGTCGATGTTGTCGTCGTAGGAAATGCCCAATATGAAATCGATGCGCCGTGTTTGGTGGTGGGAGTAATTCATGATCGGGCTGCCCCAAACCTCCGAATTCGGCATAATGATCTGCACGTTATCGGGTGTTGCCAGCTCGGTGGTGAACAGCGTGACGTCCTTCACCGTCCCGCCTTTGCCGCCGATGTCGACATACTGGCCGATGCTGAAAGGCCGGAAGATCAACAGCATGACGCCAGCGGCGACGTTGGACAGCGTTCCTTGCAACGCGAGACCGATGGCCAGGCCGGCGGCACCGAGAACAGCGATAAGGCTTGCGGTCTGAACGCCGAACTGATTGAGCACGGCGATAATGACCACGGCCATGACGATGTACTTGACCAGCCGGGCAAAGAAACTGCCCAGCATCGCGTCCACGTGTTGGGTCCTCGCGAGCGAGCGCCGGGTAATGCCGGACAGGGTTTTGGCGACCATCCAGCCGACGATCAAAATGGCGATGCCCGCGATCACCCTGATTCCATAATAGGTGACGAGTTCGATCCCCTCGTCGATGGCAGTTTGGTCAATGGTTACGCCAGCAATATCCATTGTCGTCCTCTGCGTCTAATGTCGGCAAATCAAGTGGTGGTGGCGTGCACGCGAAACGCGCCGCTCAGCATGTATCGTACGACAGCCATCCGATCAAGGATGACGCCTCGGGAGCGCTCACCCGTTCGTGCCTAAAGCAGTTCCCCGCCGGCGGCGTGTGCGGAGCCGGCGTGAACACGACCCGCGTTTCGCCGGGAACCGACTCCTCGGGAACCCGGGCGATAATCTCCACCGCGCCGCCGTCTGCCGGCGCGACGCAGTTCCAGTGATCGTCGTCGTCGGTTCGGGTACGCACGCCCACCATACCTTGGTTCATGGGCCATGCCTTGGTCACGCGGGGGACCGAACCCGGCGTCTTCTCGACACACGCGTTGATCGCCGGCAACAGCTCCACGACCAATCGCGACCAGTCGCCGGGCGCTTTGCTGTCTAGATCGGCCTCCGGGACATTTTCGAGATCTGCGGGCAAGGGGGCCGGTGCGGCGGCCGCGCTCTCGCCAGCGTTGCAGCAGCCGGTCAACAGTTCGCCGCTCGGCATGGATACCCGGACCGTATAGTCGAACGCGCTCTGCCCTTCGCTGTCCGACATGGTGTCGCGACAGCGCTCGCCGGTGACCATCGCCACCACGTCGCCCGAGGCCTTCTCACCGCGCCCGCGCCAGACGAACAGCGACGGCTTGAAGTAGTCGCGGGCCTGCATCGTTCCTTGCAGAGGGTTGGTTCGCGGCGGCATGGCGTCGGTCAGCCGCGCATACACTGCTTCGGTTCCGTCGATGGCCAGCGTCCAGAACGGTTCGTTTCCCCGGCATGAAAAGGCCGCCGCCGGGTCGTGGCGCGG
>CAKZLS010000405.1 GCA_937127205.1 uncultured Rhodospirillales bacterium | reverse complement strand
TGCCGTTGTCGCCCGATCCGCACCGGCGGTCGGCGGCTTGTTGGGCGGCAGCACCACGGGCGGCCGCAGTAGCGTCACCTGCGCCTCGGCCCTGCCGACCTGGCCGTCGCCCGGCTGCCTGATGTCGCGAATGCTGTAGGTGAAGCTGTCGTGGCCCCCCGAATGATCAGGCACGAGGAAGCCGGGTCCGGGCCAATAGGTGAACCGCTGCTCGGCATCGAGCGTCAGGCGCCCCTTCCTCGGCATCGTGTATCCGCTGATCCGAAGCGCATCGCCGTCCGGATCCTGGTCATTGCCGCAGACATCGAACGTCACCGGCCCGTCGCCATCGACGAGCACCAGGTCGGATGCCGCGAGCGGAGGCGTGTTCACCGCCCAGACCCGAACCTGAACCCAGAGAACCCGCCCGCCATCGCCGCCGCCGTCCCGGTCCCCAAGAGTGACGCTGAAATGGTCGACGCCCGTGAAATGCCGCTGCGGCACATAGCGAAACACGCCCGGTCCCACCAACCCGACCGCCCCATACGCCGCAATACCGAACCCGATGACCGAGTCCAAATCCCCGGAGCCAGAATCCGCCGAGCCTGAACCGTCAGCCAGCACATCGACCGTCACCGGCACCCCCGCCAGCGTCTCGACCCGATGCGCCACCTCGACCGGCACGACCACCGACGTCGCGGCAACAACCGAGGCCGCCGCATCAATGGCCTCTGGGAAAAGCTCGAATAGGCTCTCAGCCACCACGGCACCTCCATCTGTTTCGGGCAACAGGGCCGATATAAGAAAAATATCCTAGATCTGCAAGCGCCTCGAACGGCAAGCAGCCAGTCCGCCCAAAAAATCCGCCCTGATCTCAGGCCTCATTCTGAAACGCGCGCTAGATCGTGCCCAAAATCCCGAAAAATACGCCAGCCCGCCAAAAAATGCCGCCACCTAACGAGAAAAACCTGCCATCCCGGCAGATTTCGCCTTTCCCACCACGCTGCAAATGGCCGGCGATCGGCAAAAACCGCCCCGCGCACCACCCCATCGCATCATCCACCCGCGCACCCCTCCACCCGGGCGACTCCTGTTCCACCATTCGCGATTCTAAATGAAAAACTTGAACTTTCCCTTAAAACACAAGTAATCTGTAAAATATATCCGAACGAAGGGTTGGGTTCGGCTGTTGGGCGGCTTTACGCTCGATCGAGCACCCCGTCATAAAGCTCAGCGAAACCGAGGCTGACCCCGAGGGCCGAGAGCTCGATGGGCGCCGGTGGTTCCAGGATCACCAGCTCCCAGCCGCCCGCGCGCCGCGAGAACAGCTCCACCCGCCGCACGTCCTGCCATACCAGAAGATAATGCGCCAAGCTCGCGATCTCGCGATAAGCCAGCCATTTCGCGCCACGGTCATGTCCTGCTGTCGTCCGCGATAACACTTCGGCGATCAACACCGGCTCCCGCACCGTGTCGTCCGTCATGACCACCGGCGCACACGTCACCAAGACATCCGGGTAAAGGCTCGCCGAGGCCGTGACCACCTTCGGCCCGTCGACGAACACCTGACATGGCGTCTTCACTCGGCCACGCAGCGCCGCAAAGAGATTGCCTTTCACGGCGGCGTGAGCGTTCGAGCCGCCCGTCATCATGCGGACGACGCCATCGACAAGCTCGAAGCGCTCCGCCTGCTCTCGCTCCCAGTCGAGAAACTCGTCCACCGTCCAAGGCTTCGGCAAGGCACTGGCCATACGCACCCCTTCACACGTCTGCGCCGAATAGACCCTACCACGCCAGCCCAACCCCAGCCCAGCGCTTCCGCTCCTCGCCCCCTGCCACCACGCCATAACCGTCCCACCCCCTCCACCCGGGCGACTCCTGTTCCACCATTCGGCAGAGTACGTGGACATCTCGAAGATTTAGTTAAAACAGCAAAAATTTGTAAAAGAAGCCCTTTGAATCTGCGAAGAAGCGTCGCTGACTCCCGGCATAGCGTACTGTCCGCTCAGTCCTCGCGCGGCCACTTGAGCGTCGGCAATCCGGCGCCGGGCGATGGCGCCGGTCGGCGGCGCGCTTCTTCCGCCTCGTCGCCGCCGTTCAGCAACTCCATCAATTTCCTGCGCAGCCCATTCTCTCGCTCCTTGAGTGTCCCGAGCTCGCCGATCAGCCGCTGGCTCTCCCTCAGCGTGGAGCGGATGTCCTCGGTCACCGCCGCGATCGCCCGCACGCTCGGGGTCTCCGTCGGCGCCTCGTCGCCCTCTCCGGGCGTCTCGCCAGCGGTGCCGTCCTGCCCGGCACCCGCCGCCCGGTCCATCTGCCGGCGCTCCGTGTCGGCCTTGCATGCGCGCGCCTCCAGCTCCTGGGCACCATCCCCGTACGCGAGTCCCAGCTCCAGCAGCCTGCGGCGCTGCGGTCGCGTCCCGGCAGCCGCCGTCAACGGTGGCCGCGCTTGGGCAGACGCATCGCCAACCCCGGCCGGCAAGGCCACCTCGCCGGTGAACGGACTGAAGTCGTTCGCCGCCACCACCGGCTCCTGGTCCCAAAGCAGGTTCATGTCTCTATCCTCATTGGCAGTTGCCTAAGGCCTGATGAAACATGCAGATGTCACGATTCTGCAAACACACGACGCGCTCAAAGCGGTCGCAGGATGCCCGAAGACGAGGAAGGCAAGGCGATCGGCGCGCAGCGGACTCCTGCCTCGAGCAGGCCGACCGGCCGTTAGGCTCCAAGAATCCCGTGAGCACGCCTGCCTCAAGTAGGCCGACTGGCCGATAGGCCCCAAGGACCGCAGTCCTGACGAAGTATGCGGGCATCATTGCGCTGCTCTCGGGCGGCCGCGACCGCGCTTGGGCCCTACCAGCTCAGCACTCGGATCTTCCGGCCGGCCATAGTCCTGCACCAGCCGCACCGTCAGCCGCCCCCGCGCGTCGAGGCCCGACACCATCAGCAGCGCCCGGCGGATCTCCGCCTTGGGCTTGAGTGGATGCCACGGATTGCCCGCCGGCCGCGGTCGCGTGCCGACGAAGATGAGGTCGCCGACCTTCAACAGCCGGCCGCTCGGAAAATAGCCAGGCTCGAGGACTTCCTGCAGAGGATCGAAGCATGCGTAGGAAAAGGCGAAGAATTGCGCGTCTCCCTGCCCCTCGAACGCATCCCGAAGCCCATTCGACATGAATGCCATGTGCGATCTCCTTGGCTCAACTCGATGATCGAGGCGATATAGGAATAAATCCAGATACACAAGAGAATTTTCTTGCAGTTGGCGCGCATTTTCTCTGCGGCAGGCAACGAGACCCGGAAAATCAGGCGATTTTTCTCGCTGCCGCGGTCACCAGGCATCATCCCACCAACAGGTCCAAGCGCTCACCCGCTGCCGCGCGTCGACCCGACTCAAAAAACCACCATATTTCGCAATATCCCGCCTGATGATTGTCATGCAGCGCCCGAAATCCGTGATGGTCTTGTCCAAGCACGCCGAATCATCCGGCGCAGCGTCAGAACGGAATCGAAACGCCTCGTCATGAGCGAAAAATCCGACCGAATGTGCCACCCTTTGGCCACGCGGATCGGCATGGCGTCCCAATTACCGAGTGATGGCCGTTTTTCTGCCGCCATCGCCCATAAGAATCGCTTATGTGAAAGGCCGTCGACGCCCTATGCCGTTGCGCTATGTGCAACGGCAGTCGGATTCTGTTGCGTATAGCGCAACGGAACCCGAGCCGTGTTGCATATAGTGCAACGGAACCCGAGAAATGTCGCATATAGCG
>CAKZLS010000404.1 GCA_937127205.1 uncultured Rhodospirillales bacterium | reverse complement strand
CACCAGAAGCACAAATCATGCCCAAGCGATTCCTTCTGTGAGAAATGCCGGCTAGATGGCTCTACCGCTGCGTACGGCGGTCGGAATCGTCAACTTAGAGCCATAGTACAGAGCATGCTCCTGGCCCACGCGATCATCCACTAACGTCGCGTTGACTCAGGCTCCTCCCCTCTCGCTTAGAGAGAACGCTCCAGCAAAGGCTGAACATGACTGCGCACGGCACCCACATGGTTGCCGAATTGAACCCTCCGGTGAGAAAATTGGCATAAAAGAATATGCCGATCCAGATCAGCCCGTTTAAACCATGAAGCAGGCCGATACCGGAAAAAAAGATGGCAAGCCCGATGGCCCCCATCGCGGCAAAGATGGTAATTGTCGTGGCGATCGCTTGACGGAAGGCGTCTGTCCTAATGAGCGCTCCCTTCACTTGGGCGAACTGCCGCGTTCCCTTGGTAATTCCCGCCATTTCGTTGTGCGCCGTTGCGCCGCTACCCAACAAAGCGGATTCCCAGTCACTCAAAAGGTACTCGACCGGATCACCAATCCGTTCGTTGAAGCTTCTTTCATTGCCGGCCTGAATGGCCTCAAGCCGATCCGCCTGCGAAAATATAACGAGCGCCACGAAAAGAACGCAGCCCACGGCCGCCAGCGGGCCGCCGATACCCTGCGAAAACCTCGCCCAAAAACCGGCCAGCGATCCCTGCGGGTTCGCGGCCATCAACCCAAGAACGATCGCGGGCAGCGCAAACAAGATGGTTGGAGAGCGCGAGAGCACGACGAACACACCGATGTAAACGAACGAGCGTACAACCCGGCGGCTCACGATCAAATAGGCCGCAAGCAGGACTCCCACAAATCGGGCATAGTTGGACGCCTCAGAGAACATGCCGGTCGGTCGCGGGCCACCGTAGAGCAAGGCGTCGCGAAAGATGTGATCGGGGATCGCATCGGCGCCGTACAGGACCGCTCTCAAGTCGAGAACGAACCCATAGAAGAAAAACTCGAATACCGCGAATGCCGCAAAAAACAGGATCGCAGTCTCCAGGACTCTTCCCAGATCCTCTCGTGAATTGTTCTCCAGCCACGCCGTTATGAATGACGCGGCGATCACGAACGTCCCGAGTGAGCAGATCAATTGGAAAAACGACCGTGCTTCTATATCCCCGTCAAAGGCCGCAAATACCGTGCCTGGTATGACGGCCAACAGATAGATGAAAGCAAATTGCAGAGGAACAATGTCGACCTTGAACCGCAGGACCCACAGCATGAAAGCCGAGAAGACGACAGACAGCACGAACACCTGCGGCAAACCGAACAGGAACGCGCCACCCGTGGATACCGTGAACAAGAACAGCAACGTGATTACGATGAACCCGTAACCCGCGGACAAAAACCTATCTGAACCTTTGGATTGCCGGCGAGCCATACTGATAGACAATGTGTTACCTTTTTCATCGAAGCGGTGCGTGACGACAAGAAAAGCTTAGTCGTTTTACATCTTTTTCGGCAAAATACATTTTAGGAACGACGTGTAGCCCGGCTCCACACTGTAACTACCGCCTCGTTTATACCTTGAGAATGACTATGGTACAAGCCCGCCACACGACCCGTCACCGTGAAAGACGGTGATTAACAAGCGCGGGTGCGGGCCATATGTTCGCGGTCTCGTCCTTCTCGGATCCAATAACTGCCGAGCGCGAATCGCTACCGAAGCGACACATCTTCGAATATGTGGACAAATGAAGGCGGCCAAAAGGCGGATGAGTCACGAAGGCTGGATAAACTCTGCGATCGCATCGATTTTTTCCGATGGTGCCAGGATCCGGTTCACACTGATCGCATTGGGATGCTGCAGATCGTCGCCGAGCGGCGCCAATTTTCTTTCCGCGATCAGCGCGAAAGCCTGATACCCTCGTTGCTTGAAGAGATCGAACAGGATCTCGTTGGAATACCCCTGCTTCTCATAGTGACCGACTTCTAGAATGACAAACGGTCTGGCCTTCTCAATGGTCTCGATCGCTCCCTGAAACACAAACAGCTCGAACCCCTCGACATCACACTTGATGACGGCTGTTCGAAGCAAATCGGGGTAGTCTTTCACAAGAGAGTCGAGCACTTTCAACTCGACCACTGCGACGCCCTCATCCTTGAGATCCGCAGCCTTATCGATGAATGAACCGCCGGTGCTGCGGTTGCCGTCGGATTCCTTCACCCGGAGCGCTAAACTTTCCGTCTTATTGGACAAGCCAAAGTCGAAGAGTGTGACCCGCTTGGCCCCCATAAACTTGAAGAAAACACCTGTCGCCAAGGCATAGTAAGGATCCGCTTCGAAGGCATAAACATGGCCGGATTTTCCGGCGCCATCCAGCAAATCGAGGGTCCACCCGCCGCCGTTTGCGCCGACATCGATGGAAATGTCGCCTTCTTTGAGAATTTTTGACGCGATAACAACCTCGGGGTCGGGGTTGTACGCGATCTTGTGCAGATAAATAAATCTAAGGGCATGAATATACGCTGTAAATTTTTCCCCGAAAATTTTCAGAAGCGCCGTTTTTATTGATTGTGTGTTCATGTCCCGCAGACCTCTCTTAAAGCTCTCATATGCTGCTCGATTATCGGTATTTGTCAGGGATGGCGCGCGAAATCAGGCTCCGATCAGGAACCATCTTTGATGTGCTGCGATGGCGCATCTCGAACAATTGACGCTTCGATGGAATGGAAGGCCGATCTTTGGTGAAAGCGGGCCGGAGCATCATCGATTTCAATGGCCAACTTCACCCCTGCTCGCGCCAAACCGCGTTTCTTTCTCACGGAGCCCCACTGAACAGCGAGCACTCACGCGCGCCGCATGCGGACCACCGGACGGGTTTACACCGTAAGAATAAATTTGCAAGGTCTAGACAATGGGGCGTCGACGTTTCACGTTGGATCCGTTTCGCTGGACTTCGCTGCCATCTTCATGAAACATTCTTGGGGTGCCATTATTTTGTGTTCGTTTCGCGTAAGCCTTTAATAATGGGGCCGAAAAAGTGATCCTTTGGCAGATAGCCCCGCGCGAGCTTCGGCCAAACCCAGTGATGCCGAAGTGACCCACACAGGCGACGCCAAACCAAAACAAAAGAACCGTTATCTCTCGGTCATCCTGCGGGCGGCTGTGAGTTGCACCCTTATCGCCATATTGCTGTTTCTGGCCGACACAAGCGAAATGATAGCGATGTTTGCGCAGATCGATCCGCTCCCGTTCGTCGGCGCTTGCCTCGCATTTGCCGTCGGTCAATGGTTGTCGGCGGTTCGTTGGCGCGTGGTCATCGAAAGCGCGCACGCCGCCATCGGCGGCAATTGGTACTATAACGGTTTGATCTACATCGGACTGTGTTTCAATTTCTTCCTTCCATCGACGGTCGGCGGCGACGTCGTCCGCGCAGAGCTTACCAAGTCACGGCTGGGCAGCCGCATGGCGGCATACGGCGGCGTCCTGTTCGATCGTTTCGTTGCGTTCCTTTCCGTGGTCGCGCTGGGGCTGAGCGCGCTCGTCATCATGTTCGTTGTCGCCGGCTCGTTTGACCCAAGCCTGGTTGTGGCGTGCGGTATCTTTTTGTTGATCGCGATCGCCGCTTATGCGGTCATTCGCTGGCCGGTCATCGAGTTGACCGCCCCCCACTTCGGTGACGGTCGGCTGCGTCGAATATTCGACAAGATTAATGAGATGATCGTTCTCCTTCGCCAATACATTAAGAACAAAAACATGTTCATCAAAGCGTTCGGGCTGTCGCTCCTGATCCAGATTATTGGCGCCAATCTGGTTATTTACTTTCTCGCCATCGCCCTGGGTATCCAGGTCCCTGCATTCTTCCACTTCGTCGCAGTGCCCATCATTACCCTTGTCACGCTCGCCCCCATCTCATTGAACGGATTGGGTATTCGTGAGATTGCGTTCGTGTTGCTGTATGCCAAAGTCGGCGTAGCAACCGAGGCCTCGGTCGCTCTTTCCATTGCCTTCACGCTTGTACTGGCCGTATTCGCCGCCGTCGGCGGACTGTGCATCCAGATCCCCGGGCTCTACCGGCCGGGAGTGGCCTCGCAAATCCAGGACGAATAATCACCCCTCCGTTCGCCGCTTTAATTGGTCTCGGACAGCGACCACGTCTTCAGCTCCGCCGTTAGTCGCGCAAAGTCCTTGTCACTGATTTTTTGCTGCTGGGAAACCGGGAAGGGTTTGAGGTCCACCCCCTCGGTTCGAGCAACAGACTTTTCGGGCGCGATGTAGCTTGCGACCCGATCCACCAGCGCCTTAGGATCATTGCAGAACTGCTCGTAGTCGACGACCCAGTACCTGTCGGGTCCAATGGCCTGCAACTGCTCGGTTTCGAGCTTCCGGTGAAACGCAACCTGCCGACAAACAGACTGGTAGGCATTGTCGGATTGCGCTCCCTTAACCTGTGGATCCTCAAGCCCGTAGGGCGTTTCATCGGACCCGTGAATGTCCCGGCGGCTTTTGAGAAGCGCCTGTGCGAGGTAAAGCGGGTTGCGCCGCATGCACACGAAAACGGCAGTGGGCAGCAACGGCGCCACGATTTTAGCGTAAGCATTCATGTTGTTGTTCTTGGACACCAGCGGCAGCGGAAAGGCCTCTTGAAACGCGCCGAAAAACTGCACGAGTTGCGTCCGGTGCGGCTCGTCAATGGCGCTCGGGATGATTGTTCTGTCGCTTCCGAACCACCGGTCCCAGAAATACAGTGCGTCGTTCGGGCCGTACCAATTGCTGCTCTTTCCGTAAAAGCTTCGGAACGAAATGCGCTCATTGCGGAAGGGCCGGCGAACCATCTTGTTCACGGTAATCGGCGAGCGGGGGAAAATGGACGTGAGATTGTTGAAATAGGCCACCGGAAGGCTCGCGCTCAAAACCTGCGCGGTAACCGTGGTGCCGGACCGCGGCGGGCCAACGACGAATACAATGGGCCTTTCCGGCGGCGATGCCCGCTCGCAGATACGCTTCTCGCGAAGGCTCAATGCCAAATCAAGCGGGGTCACCGCAGCCTGTGCCGCCGCCGACGCCAGGGCATAGAACGCCTCGCCGTTGCGAGACGCGAGGATGCGCATCGCCAACGCAAAGGGATTGTTGATGTGTCTCGGTATGGAGCGATGAATCATCGCTCTCAGCGGTGACACGGAGTTGGGCATCAAATTTCCTTAAGTGACGTCGATAAGCAGTGCGCGACCTTTGGCCGGGCATCTATTTTTTGCAAGCGGCATCGTGCTGAGTATTCGAGGATCAGGTCCGACACGACCATCCGCAGATGAATTACGCACTATAGCGTGTCGAGCTTCGTATGCATATTGCGTGCATTAAACGTACACATAGTGCAACTTTTATGCTATTATTTTGAAAAAATTCGAGGATAGCGATTATTGGCCCATTCGCACCACCCGGGCTGCGATAATGTTTGAGGTTCGGTTGCATTTTAACCTCTATCACACACGCTGACCTTTGATGTATTTCCGATCCACCCGCTTTTTGCCAAGTAAGACACTAACGGACTTGTAAAATGCTCACCGACTCTTCTCCCGGCGCGGCCACCGAACAAAACGTCCAGGATCGGAACGGGGGCCTAAAACGAACAATTCTCACCGCGCACAACTCGATAATATTAACGAACGCGATCTGCTTACCAATTATTTTCGTTATTATAACTGCAGTTATTTCCTTTATATTACTATCGCTGTCTTCCACATACATTTCAGTAATGCTTAATGATACCTTTGTCATTGTCGATGGCGCCTATCGGATGGCGAATGGATATGTCCCTCATGTCGATTTTCGCAACCAGCTTGGCTTTCTGAACTTCGCGTTTCCCGCGCTCGCCATGCTGATAACCGATCACGTTGGCGCCGCCATGCAAACGTCCTTGGCGCTTTACGTTATCTTCCTCGCTCCCATTGCGGGCTACATCCTTGCAACAAGGCTGCGGTACTGGATTGCCCTTCCCTTATTCGTATTCACGGTCTTGCTCGTCGCCACACCTTTTATGGTTGGCAGCACGCCGGTACAAATCACATTTGCCTCCATCTACAACAGAATGGGATGGGCGGCCTATCTCGTTTTGCTGATCTTGTATTTGACCCCGGTTTTCGCTTTGCGAAAACTGTGGGTGTTCGACGCCGTGGTGGCGGCACTGCTCATGGCGTTCCTGTTCTATACGAAGATTACCTACGGGCTCATCGCCATGTCCGCCATCGTGCTGATGGCAATCTTGGAGGCGGAATGGCGTCGTCGCGCCGTGCTCGCCTTCGTCGTTTTCGGCGTCATTGCTGCGCTTCTTGAAGTTTTTCTGTCCATCAATACCTCCTACTTCGCCGATCTAGCGCACCACTCGCAAGTCCGCTCGTCTCTTGGATTTTTCGCGGCCACTGTGATCAAGGCCGTCGCGAGAAACACCTACTTTATCCTTGCGGGATTTTCCGCATTGATACTCTGTTTTATCTACAGCGATCGAAAGTACAGGGACACATTATTCGGCCTCTTCATTATAGGTTCGAGCGTTGTCCTGTTCATTTTCAATGGACAGTCGGCCGATATCCCGACCATCGTTGCGTTGATCGTCATCAGCTGTGAACGAATTGCCCGCTCTCCGAGACTGGCCACGGATTCCGGCTCCCGCGTGGCTGCGTTCTCGGCGTTCGCCCTTTTCCTGATCATGATATCCGAACTGTTGAGTTTCAGTTCGGTGGCTTTTGCTCTCAACTATACGAAATCAGCTTCCGCACGCCCCGAAGCCGTCGCTGGCGACAAGAACATCGGATCATACTTCTATGTGGAAGATTGGCCCCATGGCGCCAACAGCGCCCGAATGAAAGCGGGAATAGACCGGTTCGGCGAGGACAGTTTCGATAAAATCGGCAAGTACGTTGTCTCGCGCCAATCCATTTTCCAGCAGGAGTATGCACGCAGCATCGAAAAGGGCGTCGATCTTCTCAGGGAGTATGGATTGGACGAGGACCGGATCATCACGTTCGATTTTGCCAACCCGTTTCCCGTTCTATTGGGGGCCCCGCCGCCGACGGGCGACCGAGTTGGCCTTTATTTCGGCCGGACGTTCAATGAGGACGTTCATATCCCGGCCGAAACCATGTTCCGCGACACCACCGTGGTCATGGTGCCCAAGGTCGCCATCGAACCTGACACCCGGGACGCCCTGGTGGAGATCTACGGCTTGTACCTGTGGGATCGCTATCGTTTGGTTCACGACGATCCGTATTGGTCGGTCTGGAAAGCAAAAGAACCGAACACCTGAACGGTGCCCCACGCCATTCCGTGACAACCAAGCCGCGATAACGAACTCTTAAGTCCTCTCTGATAGCCTCGCACCCTGACGTGGCGGCCATAGCGGTCGAGACGGAGGCGGCCGCATTTGCCACCCGATGGGCCGCCTTGCGGCGCTCTAGAAACCGCCGATCCGCGGCGGCAGGACAGGCTTGGAGTTCACCATTGCGCATTCTTGTCACTGGAAACGAGGGCTATATCGGCAGCGTTCTGGCTCCCCTGCTGGCATCCGCCGGGCATGAGGTCGCGGGTCTGGACAGCGGATTGTTCGGCGGTTGCGCATACGGCCGGCGGCGGTCGGAGATCAAGACCATCCGGCGCGATATTCGCGATGTGCAGGCACGGGATTTGGCCGGATTTGACGCGGTCGCCCACCTGGCCGGGCTATCGTGCGAAGATCTCGATGCATTCGACCCCTCGCTTATTAACGAGATTAATCACCTGGCCGCGGTCGGACTGGCTCGGTGCGCGAGAGAGGCGGGCGTATCGCGGTTCATCTTGTCATCCTCATGTGGCGTATATGCGGCTCAGGATGGCGAACTCGTCGACGAAACTCACCCCTGCAACCCCTCCACTCCCTTCGAGATTTCGAAGACCCGCGCCGAACAGGGGATTGCCGAGCTGGCCGATCCCAAATTCAGTCCCATGTTTTTGCGCAACGCCCAAGCTTACGGGGCATCGCCGCGTCTGCGATTGGACGTGGCGGTCAACAACTTCGTCGCCCGGGTCTTTGCAGACCGGCGGCTATCCCTTGAAGCCGGCGCCATGGCTTGGCACCCGGTGGCCCATGTGCAGGACATCTCGCGCGCATTCGCGGCCGTCTTCGAAGCGCCGCGCGAACGGGTCCACAACCGCACCTTCAATGTGGGCCGCAACGAAGACAATTATCGATTACGCGATATCGCCGAAATCGTCGCCGACACCATGCCCCGCTGCCGTATCGATCCTTTCGACGATACCGACGCGCAACCGCAATCCTGTCCGGTCGACTTCAGCGCCCTCGAGAAGGCACTCCCCGACTTCCAGCCGCAGTGGCACGTGCGGCGGGGTGCCCAGCAGCTTTTCCACCTATTCCGAGACGAGCAGCTTAGAGGGGGAAAACTGGAACAAGCGCTATTCAGCCGCGCAGCCCACCTCCGAAACCTTCTCGCCAGCGGCGACCTGAACGGCTCACTGCGTTGGGCCGGCAAGAAAGCGATTGCGCTGTAAACCGGTCATCAATCATCGCCTGTTAGCCTCGCCTGCATGAACGCGAAACATGGTTATTCCGCCGCCAAACGCCGGCGACGCGCCGCTTCACCGAGTTCCCCGGCCGAACGGCAGAGTTCGATGTTACGGGAGATCCCGCAAGCCAGAGCGCTGCTTCGAGAGAACAAACTCGATCAGGCCGAGGCTGTCTGCGAGCGGATTTTGGGCACGGGCCCCGGCAATGGTCCCGTGCTCGACCTGCTGGGCGAGATTGCCTATCGCCGGGGGGCATTCGAGGCCGCGGTTGAATTCGTCTCACGCGCCATCGAGAGAGATCCGTCGCGTGCCGTCTATCATGCCCATCTTGCGGCCGCACTTGCCCGATTGCGGCGCTACGACGAAGCCATCGCCGCAAATCGCAGCGCGCTGCAATGGAGTCCCAACGATGCCGAGATCCATTTTAATCTCGGCAATGCGTTCATGGCCGCCGGCGACAAGGATGAAGCGATCGCGTCGTACCGCCGGGCCATCGCGGCCAAGTCGGCCTTCGTTGGTGGATACAAGAAGCTTGGTGCCGCACTGAACGCTTCCGGGCGGTTCGATGAAGCCGTCGATGCCTACCACGCCGCCCTGTCCATCAAGCCCGAAGATGCCCGAGCGCGAAACCGGCTCGGCGAAGCGCTGGAAAACGCCGGCCGCTTCGCGGAGGCCCTCGACGCCTATCAATCGGCAGTGGACCTAGCGCCGCAATTCGCCCTCGCCCACCTTAACCGTGGATTCGCGCTTATCCAGGACCGGCGGTTTCCCGAAGCGGTCGCCGCAATCCGCCGCGCCATGGAACTCGAACCCGACAACGCCCTTCCCCGCTACCACCTGGGCAACGCCTTCAAGAAACAAGGCGCCATGTCCGAAGCCATGACCGCTTACGGCGATGCCCTCCGCGTTGCCCCCTATCATCATCCGTCCCGCTTTGGCCTCTGCATGGCCGAGCTTCCGATCATCTACGACGATGAAGCCGATATCGATAACCGTCGTGACGCCTACACGCGTGCCCTGCAACGATTGATCTCGTATTACGATGGCAAGTCTCCGGACGAGTTGGCGGGTGTGGCCGCCGCCATCGGCTCATCGCAACCGTTCTTTCTCGCGTACCAAGGACGTGTCGATCGCGATGTTCAAGCCCTGTATGGCGCCCTCGTCTGTCGCCTGATGGCCGCCGTGCACCCGCAATGGAGCGCTCGCCCGCCAATGCCCGCACGCGGCGCCGAGGGGCGTATTCGAGTGGGTATCGTCTCGGGATATTTTTTCAGCCACTCCAACTGGAAGATCCCCATCAAGGGATGGGCCGAACAGCTCGACCGCGACCGTTTTCACTTGTTCGGCTATCACACCCAAGCCCGGCACGACCACAGAACCGAAGAAGCCGTTGCCGCGTTCGATCGGTTCGTCGAGGGGCCCCGCCCCTCCTTGGATTGGGGAAAAACCATCAAGAGCGACGATCTCCATGTCTTGATTTTCCCCGAGATCGGCATGGATCCCATGACCGCCCGGCTGGCGGCGCTGCGTCTCGCGCCGATACAGTGCGCGTCCTGGGGGCACCCCAATACGTCGGGCTATCCCACCATCGATTACTTCCTCAGCAGCGATCTGATGGAACCGCCGGACGGTGACGATCACTACACCGAAACCCTGGTGAGGCTTCCCAATATATCGATCCACTATACCCCGCCGCGCGTTGACGAAGTGCCGCTGACACGGGCGGACCTTGGAACCCGCGAGGACGGAGTGCTGTTCTGGTGCTGTCAGTCGCTGTTCAAATACGTGCCGCGCCATGACGATATTTTTCCACGGATCGCCAAGCACGTGGGCGATTGCCAATTCGTCTTCATCCGACATCCCTCCGATCGGGTGACCGAGACCTTCCAAGCGCGCCTGGCAAGGGCGTTCGAGGCCCACGGATTGGCCTGGGACCGCTACTGCGCGTTTTCGAACCGGCTGGAAGCACCCCAGTTTGCCGCGGCCATGCGGGTCGCCGACGTGTTCCTGGACAGCGTCGGCTGGTCAGGCTGCAACACCACCTTGGAAGCCTTCGCTCAGGGACTGCCGGCCGTCACCTGCCGGGGCGATACCATGCGCGGACGCCATACCGCCGCGATGTTGGAGATGATCGGGCTCCACGCGTGTATCGCCGACACCGTCGACGATTACATCGCCCTTGCCGTGCGGATGGGCACCGATACCAATTGGCGCCAAGAGATGGCGAAACAGGTCGTGGCCCGAAGACATCGGGCCTTCGACGACCCTGCCTGCATCAAGGGGCTCGAAGCGTTTCTATTGACCGCCGTCGAGAGCGCGGCGCGCCCGGTCCCGGCCGACCACCCGGCTCGTGCGCAGGCGGCAATGGCTCCAATCCGGGGGGAATGAAACCGGCCTTGCGCCTGCCTCGGCGATTGTTCACAGTCGCGGATCGGATTTCCTTCAGCCAATGGGACCCGCATGAACGAAAAGTGGCGTACGGCCGTCGACGACGCCGCCGACACCATCGGCGAAATGCTGATCGAGGTCGCCGGCGGTCAAGCATCCTATTCGCATGAAGATATCGCCAACGCCGCCCTCGGCGCCGGTGTGACCACACTGCTTGGCGAGGCCCCCGACTCGGTGCGGGTCGATGCGGCCGCCAGAGCACTTTACGAGGCCCTGCACGATGAGAAGCGGCTGAAATGGGAAACCGTCAACGCCGTCGAGAAACCGTTCTGGCTCGACATTGCGCGGGCGGTCATAAGCGCTTCCGATGTCGCGCTGCTGGACCGGATCAAGGCCTGACACATCACAGAGCGCAACAGGTACCGTTTCCCCAATCCGGCGTATTCGGGACACCAGCATTCGCGCGCCGCGTCGACCTCTCGCTTCGAATCTGGTTTTCCGTGTAATCCAGACCCCAGCATGTTTGTGCCATTCAAGTCACACTGGGGGGAATTACATTTGTGTGCCCCTGCACAAAAGCGATCAAGGCGCACGCCAGTGCATACGCTCTAACGCACTGAGGTACCGAGAATTGCTGGACCGCACAAACGGAATGCTACCCCTGCGGCCTGAAGGTGTTCACAAAAACGTGCCCAAGACGCCCTATTGACTTTAAGGGAATTTAAAGCCAGATGGCGCATGAAAGCTCGGGGTGTCGCAACCACCCTGGCACAAGCCTAACATTCGATATTGGACTAACGAAAGGAGTGTCGCGCATGGTTAAGCATGACATTGAAAGCAAGGCCATCGAACCCGTATTTTACGCAGCCGTCCCCGACTCGTTCATGAAGCGCGATTCAGGGCACGGCTCGAAACCGACCGTCAGCCTCAAGTTCGGGGCCTGGACCGATGAGGTGGATACGCCCATCCTCGCCCCCCACGACCCGTGGAGCTTTTAAGCGGTCAACGCTGAACGGGTGGCCACCGCTGATCGGCTCTGGTCACCCCATGGCGCCTCTTTGCACCCTCAACGATTTCATCCGTCCCCGAGAACGATATCGAAGGTTCCGGACAACGGTTCGGTTTTGCCGCCAGACGTCGGTTCTAGCGATACGATAACACTTGCCCGTGCGCGCGGATCGCGAATGCGGCTGAGCAGAAAGTCACGGTCGTTCCGGGGCTCGCCGGCCACGTACATCTGCGTGGTCAGCCGCGGAAAATCCACGGCCGAAACGGCGAAATGAATATGCGGCGTGCGGCCCGGATAGGCCACCGGCCGGATGGTGCGAAAGCCGTAGCCGCCGTCACCGCCGCTCTCCGTGCGTCCATACCCCTGGAAATTGGGATCGCGGCCGCCACCGTCCCGCGGATGGTGATAGCTGCCAAGGGCGTCGCACTGCCAAATCTCCACCAGAGCACCGGATACCGGCCGGCCGCGCGGATCGAGGATTCGTCCAGCCAGGTTGGTGACCGTGCCCTTGGCGCGCTCGCTTCGCCCGGCGACGCTGATCAGATCGGCATCGGAATCCGGCGGTATTGTATTCGGATAGAACGGACCGGCACTCTGGCGCGGTGTCGGTATCGGATCGCTCGACGCCCGCGCCTTTGGCGCACCGCCGAACACCGCAACCGAAGCCGCGGTCACTACGAATGTCCGCCGGGTGATCTTCGTCGATACTGGGTTCATCCTTGTCACTCCTTCATAGAAATGACATGCGGACAAACCGTCACCGGATCAAGCTCCCGAACCTCGCTCTCAGCGATCGGCCTTCGATTTGAGATCGAGTAAAGCCTGATTGAACAGCGCGAGAGAATACCATTCGTCGAAGGGCTTGGCTGCGATACCAGTTGGAGACCGCAAAGGGAACGACCGCAGCGTCAGCGCCCGTCCCCCGCCGAGTTCCGCAAGGATTGCCGCCGCCTCGTCGCCCCGCCATTCCACCTCGCCCGTGCGGGTTGGTTGGGTCTGACGCGGGGCATTGGCGTCGATGCGCAGGAAAATCGGCGCGTCGGGGTCCACCGGATGACCGATCCGCACCTTGATCGCATTGCCGCCCTCGCCGTCCTGTTGAATACGGATCACGCTCCGGGTTACGCCCAGCGCCGGCGGCGGCGCCTTGAGCTCGCACCATTGCCGATCCGTGGTTTCGTCGAACCCGCACAGAACGACCCAGTCGCCGTGAATGCGCATGTAGGTGGCATAGTTGGCGAAGCTCGCCGGTCCCGCCGCGAGCACCAGCCCCGTTACCACCAGCCAGACACAGGCGGTGACCGCGGAACCGGCCGCGGCGTGTCGTCTATTCGGAAATCGCCATGCCATCCGCGCACACTAACCCATTGTCCGCCAAGCTTCCAGCGGACCGCCGCCGACGACGACGACCGGGCACCGGGCGCCCGCGGCAATCCCGGACCGCATGTTCAAGGCAAACGCATAGTGCACCGCCGGCCGCCACGGATTATCATCGACGTTGATCAGCGGAGAGAAATGAGATGATTCGATTGCGCGGGCTTCTGACATTTTGCGCCTCGGTGGTTGTGTCGTTAAACGCGGCCCTTGCCGCCGAGCCCGGAACCAGTGCCCCGATTCCGTTGCCGCAGGCCGACCGCGCCGTGCTCGAACGGCTTCTGGGCCCCGGCGTGGTCGGCGAGGCGTTACCCGGAAAGCCTTTGCTGGCGTCTTCCGAGTTCATGCCGGTAGCGGACGTCACATGGGTTTTCCGCTTCACCGGCGGAAAGCAATCGGGGACGACCGAAGAGGCCGTACTGACCCGAATGTCCCGCGACAAAACGGGAAAGAGCGGACGCTTCGCCGTCGGCGACGACAGCGTCTACTACTTCCGCCAATCCGGTGACGGTGATCTGTACATCATCAGCGAGCATGACCAGCAAGAGGGCATGATTACCCGCTTCACGCCCTCCGAACCGGTGATCCTGAGCGGCATGGCGCCGGGCACCACCAAGCGCAAGCAATCCACCGTCAAGCTGTTCGACCTCAGCGACCCCAAGGACCTCGCCCACCAGGGCACGGTCAATCTCTCCTACAGCTACATCGGCACCTACCGGGTCACGGTGCCCGCCGGCACCTTCGACGCGGTGCTCATCAAGTGGCGTTACCAGGGCGAGGTCGGGCCGGCCACCGTCGAGGACACCCAGTACCGGTTCTTCGCCGAAGGCATGGGACCCGTGGCGATGGTCGACAAGAGCAACATCTCGGCATACCTGCTCTACCAGGACAACTCCAAGCAAGGCCGGGTGCTGGTCAGGAAAGAGTAGAGTAGCGCCATGTCGGGCCTGCCGGCGGTTGCCGGCGCCTATGCGCTGATCATCGCGCTCGATGCCGGCTCCGGGAGCCTCGCGCCGGGACGCTACATCTACGCCGGCAGTGCCTGGGGTCCGGGCGGCATCCGGGCGCGGGTTCGGCGGCACTTGAGAACCACGAAGTCGATCCACTGGCACGTGGACAGGCTGACTTTCGCCGGCGATGTGGCGGAAGTCATTACCCTGCCCGGCGGCCGCGAGTGTGCCATCGTCGCGGCGATCCGCGACCTGCCCAGCATAACGGTCCCCGAGCCCGGCTTCGGCAGCTCCGACTGCCGCGGCTGCCCCGCCCACCTGCTCCGCCTCCCAGATACCCTTGACGGCGACACCATCGCGCGCGCGCTCTGGACTGTTTCCTATGAAATCATAGATCGGTGATCCGTCGCCCGCCTTGATGCCGCTGCCGCCGGTTCGGGTTCCGGTGCTCTCCGGCCTGGCCGCGCACGGCCTGCGGGCCGATAGGGGTGGGGGGGCTCCATCAAACAGTCGATATCAACCCCAAGCACAGTAGATTTCCGCTTCTAATCTGGTAACAGGGTACTGCCGATCAGGGCAACCAAAGGAACGTGAGCCAGACGATGATCGTTGGCGCCAACGCCGCAAGGAGGAGCTTTGCCGGTGATACCCCGTTTTCGAAATGATTCTTCAACAGCGACTGACCCGCCGGGTTAGGGGCGTTGGCAATTACCGTCAAACCGCCACCCGCCACCGCGCCGGCAACCACGGCGTATTTCAGCCCGTCGCTCAAGTCGGGTACCAGCGTGCTCAGATAGGTGATCGCCGCATTGTCATTAAACGCGGTTAGCACGGTTGCAGATATCATCAACGGCACTTCGCCGAGGCTGCCCAACACCGGCTCGATCCACCATCCTTGAAGACCGCCATGCACCACCAGCCCGGCCAGAAAGAAACCGACCAGCAGCGGCGGCTTGAGATCGATCCGGTTCTGATAGGGCGACGTGACGACGGCGAAACCGAGAAAAAACAACATGGCGGCGATGAACAGTTCCGGGTCATGGGCATTGAAAATGGTCCAGATCATGAAAGCGATATGGACCGCGGTCACCCACCATGGGATCGGATCTTCCCTGGAATCCCAATCGGGATCGCGGAACTTCGGCCGCTGTTCGGGAGGCAAGATCACGGGAATGCGTTCTCGCAGCTTGGCGAGCTTGATCTCTTCGAAACGTTCGTTGAACGCCTTCTCCGCCAATGCACGGTCGACCCCCCGCTCGGCCACACCCTCAAAATACTTGGCCGCCAGCCGGTTGCGATAGGTTTCAGCGGCTTCCTCGACTTGGAGCTCGATTTTTTTTCGAAGATGCAACTCCTCCTCGATCGACGGTTGGATGGCGTCGAAATCGGCTTCCATCACGTCCCGAGGGAGGTATCTCCTGCGGACATCGTCCTTGAGTTTTTGAAAGGCGAACTTTTCTTCAAGCAGGCGGAATTGACCTCTGAACACGACGAAGTACAGCGCGTTGGCGAGGACAATCCCAACGGTCGCCTTCCATCCGTAGTTGGCCAGCATGTGGACCGTGTCGAATTCCCACGGCGCGGCGACCATCAGCACGGGCGGCGCGGCAAAGTGGGTCAGCGTCCCGCCCACGGAAATATTGACGAACAGCAGCCCGATGGTGGCGTACTTGAAGGCTTCGCCGGGCTTGAATTCATAGAACTTCTTGATCAACAGCAGGGCGGTGATGGTCATGGCCGCGGGCTCGGTAATGAACGATCCAAGTAAGGGGCCGAGGGTCAACAGCGTGAACCACCACGCCTTGATGCTTCCGCCAAGCAAGCGGGCAATGCGGTCCATGATCGCTTCCGAGACCTTCAGGATCGGTCTGGTGGACGCCAAAGCCATGATCACCACCACGAACATGGGCTCGGTGAAATTGACCTTGTACGAGATGTAACCGACAAACGTCGGCCAATCGAAAAAGGCGATCACGGCAATGCCGAGCAACACCGCCCAGAGCCCGAAAATCACCTCCACCTCGCCGAGGAAATGAAACAGTTCGCCACCCAGGCTTACCGAATTCTTCGGGACTTGTTGCGCGGCTTTGAGCTCGTCGTGCTCGGACTCCCATTTGTGCGCAATGGCCAGAAACCGCGACGACAGAAAGGTGTGAACGATGGCGAGGAAGAAGATAATCGTCGCCACCACGTTGAATGGTTCGACGGCGGCGCGATGGACTAGGCGCGGCCAGATCCCCTCGATCTCGGCGTCGCCGTAGCTATCCAACGCCGGCGGAAAGTTGAAGTCTTCGGAGGCGCCGGAGGGGCCCGCGGCCGACGCGGCCCACGGCAGGGAGATCAACGCCACGAAAACCACAACCTGCCACACCAATCGCTGCTCTCCACGCTGTCGCCTCGCCATCGCA
>CAKZLS010000403.1 GCA_937127205.1 uncultured Rhodospirillales bacterium | reverse complement strand
CTGCTCACCCCGGTATGGGCGCAGCAGCTTCCGGCCCTGCCTGCGACCCCGGTGGCACTGGGATTGCTCTTGCTTGGAGAAGTGCTGATCGGGGTGTTTCTCGGCGTTTTGGCGCGGATGGTGGTGGCTTCGCTGCATGTGGCCGGAACGTTCGCTTCGTACTTCGCGTCACTCACCAGCGCGCTCGTCAATGACCCGGTGACGGATCAGCAAAGTTCCACAATATCCGGGTTCTTCGGAACCGTCGGCGTGCTGCTTATCTTTGTTGCCGACCTCCACCATCTGATGCTGATGGCCGTGGCCGAGAGCTACACCCTGTTTGTCCCCGGCGAGACGCCGCCCATCGGCGACTTCGCCGATATGATCGCCCAGCGCGTGGCCGACGCTTTCGCTCTCGGATTGCAGTTATCGGCGCCGTTTCTGATCTTTGGACTGGCCTACTATATCGGGCTCGGACTGCTTGGCCGCCTGATGCCGCAACTGCAGGTCTTTTTCATCGGTATTCCAGTGCAAATTTCCTTGCAGATCTGGGTTATGATGTTAACCCTTTCGGGTATTATGATGATCTTCCTCAACCGCTTCTCGGAAGTAATCGGCCCGTTCGCGGGCTGATCCCCGACAGAGACTGTCGTGGCTGAAGAGCAAGACGGCTCGAAAACCGAAGACCCGACCCCGAAACGCCTGCAGGACGCGCGCGAGAAAGGGCAGGTTGCGTCCTCCCAGGAAATCAAGAGCTGGGCCATCCTGTTGGGCGGCGCCATTGCCCTGGTGTTCATGGCGCCGGGCGTGTCGCGTGACATTTCTGATTACCTGCGAGGGTTTGTCGAGTCGCCGCACGCTGTGTCTCTCCACCCCGAGGATATGCAGGACGCGCTTGCCGCGTTGGTGCTGAACATCGGCTGGATCATCGCACCGGTTTTGCTGTTGCTGGTGGTTCTTGCGGTCGCCGCCGGCGTACTCCAGGTCGGTTGGATCTGGTCGCCCACCAAGGTCAAATTCAATCCGCAGAACATTTCGCTGAAGAAGGGGCTGGGCAGGCTGTTCTCTACTCAATCGCTGATGGAGTTCGTCAAGGGACTATTGAAGTTGAGCGTCGTCGGAGCGGTGTCGTTCGGCTTGGCGCTGCCGCTGCTCCGTGACGTGGAAATGCTGTCGGCGATCGGGGTGCCGGGCACGCTCGATCGCAGCCACGAGCTTGCGATCATGATGACGGTCGCGACGGTGGCGGTGATGACCGTCGTGGCGCTGATCGATTTCGCTTATCAGAAGTACGCTTTCACCAAACAGATGCGGATGACCAAGCAGGAGGTCCGCGACGAACACAAGCAATCCGAGGGCGATCCCCACGTCAAAGCCCGCATCCGGCGCTTGCGTATGGAGCGCGCCCAGAAGCGGATGATGGCGGCGGTGCCCAAGGCCGATGTGATCATCACCAACCCGACCCATTATTCCATCGCGCTTACCTACGAGATGGAGTCCATGGGGGCCCCGAAGCTGGTGGCCAAGGGGGTGGACGCTATTGCCCAGAGGATCCGCGAGTTGGCTCGAGAGCACGACGTACCGCTGGTCGAGAACCCGCCGCTTGCACGCGCACTCTATGCCTCGGTAGAGATCGATCAGGAAGTTCCGCCCGAACACTATCAGGCGGTGGCCCAAGTGATCGGCTATGTCATGCGCCTCAAAGGGCAAGGATCATGACGCGCGTCTCCGCGCGCGCGCGGGTGAGACCGACGTGAGCGGAGGACGTGGAGCGTTCGGTCGGTGGCTGGCGGCGCGCCCCGGAGGCAAGGCGCGAGGAACGGCGCGTGGACCCGGTTCGTCCGTGGACGACCGTGTGAAGCTGGTGTACGACGAGTCGCCCGTCGGGATTGCCTTTCTCGATCTGCGGGGCAACATCGTCGATTGTAATTGCGCGTTTCTGCGCCCGCTGGCAGCGGAGAGAAAGACCGTACTTGGGCGCCCGCTGGCCGCTCTTGTCAGCAACGAGGATCGAGACGACCTCGTTGGGCAGCTGTCGAAATTGGTGTTGGGCACTGTCCGCGCCGCCAAGCTGGAAGGCGTTCGCATGCCCGGCGGCGATGCGCGGGAGGTGTCTGCGTCGATTTTTGCCGGCCGGGTGGAGGATGCCGGAGAGGTTTCCGGTCTGATCGTCCACGTACTGGATGCCACCGATCACCATAATCTGGAAGTTCAGCTGGCCCAGTCCCAGAAAATGCAGGCCATCGGCCAGCTGGCGGGCGGGATCGCCCATGACTTCAACAATCAGTTAACCGCCACGCTCGGTTTTTGCGACTTGCTGCTGATGCGCCACGGGCCCGGCGATCCGTCATTCGATGACATTATGCAAATCCGTGGCAACGCCAAACGCGCGTCGAGCCTTGTCCGCCAATTGCTGGCGTTTTCGCGCAAGCAGAAACTCGAGCCGGTGGTGCTCGACGTCAAGGAGGCGCTGTCGGATCTTCACAAAATGCTCGGGCGTCTTCTCGGGGCACGCATCGAACTGCGGGTGGAGGACGCGGGCGGCGCGGCGTTCGTTCGTGTTGATCCGGGGCAATTCGACCAGGTTGTCATCAATCTGGCGGTCAACGCCCGGGACGCCATGCCGGGTGGCGGCACGCTAAAAATTCGGACATCGGCCGTCGTCATCGATCGAGAAGTGCGCCGCGGCGCCGACGTCATGGCACCGGGCAGCTATGTGCTGATCGAAGTCGCCGATACCGGAACCGGCATCCCGAAGGAAGTGATCGGCAACATTTTCGAACCCTTCTTCTCGACCAAGGAGGTGGGCGCCGGAACCGGGCTCGGTCTATCCACCGTTCATGGAATCGTTCACCAAACCGGCGGGTTCATCTTTGTAGACAGCGCGTTCGGAGACGGCGCTGTTTTCAGCATCTATTTTCCGGCTTGCGGGCGGGACGCGGGCCAGAGCGAAACGCCGGTATTCTCCACACCGCCGCCCGAGCCGAATTTGGCCGGCGGCGGTACGATCCTGTTGGTGGAGGACGAAGACGCGGTTCGCGTATTTGCCGCCCGGGCGCTGCGCAACAAGGGTTACCGGGTGTTGGAGGCGACCAATGGCGAAAATGCCTTGGACGTTATCACTGCGGGAGAAGAGGGCATCGACCTCATCGTTACCGATGTGGTTATGCCGGTCATGGACGGGCACACGTTGGTTCGCATGGCCCGCCAAGAACTGGCCGGCGTGAAGGTTATCCTGGTGTCTGGCTATGCCGACAACGGTTCCGACAACAGCGCCGAGGGCGGACTGGACGGCCACTCCGCCGTCCACTTTCTGCCCAAACCCTTCTCCCTTGCCGATCTGGCCGGCAAGGTCAAAGAGGTGATGGCCGCGTAGAGCACGGCCAAGGAGCGCGCGGTTCGATCAGATGTTGATCACCGCCGGGCCGGTTACCAGCATGCGGATCAGTTCCGCCTGCCGATCCGTACCGGTTTTGCCGAACACGTGCTTAAGGTGCTTGCGGGCGGTTTCATAGACGAGCCCCAGTGACTCGGCTGTTTCTTCGAGCCGGTAACCGTTCGCGAGCAGCGCGGCGACCCGAGCCTCGGCGCGGGTGAGACCGTAAAGTTCACAAAGCCGGGGTTGGTCGATTTCCACCGCATACCCGGGGTCACCCAGAAAAACCACCACGGCAGGTTCGTCGGGCGACCGCATTTCTTCACTATCATCCACGGGAGCCACGAGGATCGACAGGGGCTTTTTGCCGGAGGGGCGCTGGATGGAAAAGGCGCGAATACCATCGTCCTGTTTCTTGCCGCTCTTTGCGTTATCCGGCGCGATGAGGTCGCGCAATCTCAACCGTCGGCCGTGATGATCGATTTCCAGCCCTGATTTCCCGATCGAGATTTCGTTACAGGCCGCCATGATGCCTTCCGCGCGTCGATTGGCATTGATGATGTTGCCTGCCGAACCGGCGACCACGACGCCCATGGGAATGACGTCGAGCACGTCTGACGCCACTTTCTGAATTTCGTGCGCCTCGTACAGCGATTGTCCAGAGCGGAATGCCCGCTGCAAGTTGGGAAGCAGGCGCCGAAACAGTGAGAGAACGCCGTCACTGAAGGGGCCATCGATTTCGCTGCGGCCTAAGAATAGATAGGTGACGACGCTCCGTCGACGATCCAGAATTCCGAATACATGGTGATGGAGGCCGAGCGGCTTCAGCCATTCAACGTAGAACGGCGTTTCGATCAGCTCGTTCTCCATCAGGATCTGTTCATCCGTCCATACGCTTCCCGGCGCACGAAAGTATTCGTCCTGCTGGAGAAAGACGTTCATTCGGCTGTATCGATTGGCATAGGAAGCGACCGACGCCTTGGTAATATAGACAGAATGCTCGATGCGCCCCATACCGGTTTCGTAATCATGGGTCGCGATGGCACAGGCTTTGGCACCAAGCGCGTCCGACAGCGCCACAAGGCATTTCGGCCACAATTTGGGATCGGCACTCGCTTCATGGAAGCCGGAGAGAATCTCCATTAGGGCGCCGCTTCTGGGATCGCTAATATCGGCGAGGCTAGGGTCGAAAGCGCGATCGCTATCGGAGCGTCCCGACCAGGCCCGCCTGTCATTGCTGGCGCGTCTGTCGTTATCGTACCGCCGATGAGAGCTGTTTCTTCGGTCCTGGCCGCACCGCCGTTCGGTAGTTGGTCGGCTAGCCGATTTGCGGCTAGAAGAAGGACCGATTATCGACCCCTCATCCAACCTTCGATCCTCGCCGGATCGCCGTTCGTTATCCCGCCTTCGGTCCGGAGCGTCGCGACGATCCTCGCCAGAGCGCCGGTCAACAAGCCCGCCAACATTCATTAACCCTCTCCTTCGCGCAATGATTGCTGCCCCTATTGGGGGTCGCCAGTTTCGCGCCTTGTCACGATGATTGCACGCGGCAATCAAAAAATCCCTGAGTTAAAATCTTCTCCCGTTGGCATAATGGCACCTATTTATCGAACATCCAACTGATAGCTTGCACCTCTTTTGCGGATTGCGACCGTCCACTTTGAAGTCCGACAATAAACCGGGGTTTTTACGAGCTAGCGGCCAGCAACAGGAATTGGTCAGCGGTTCGGAAAAGTTTTTCAACTCCTGGTTGGGGTGGTGCGCTGCCATCCGTCCCTTGCGATGGGAGTGGCGAATGCCTAAAATGAAAGGCGGTTGGGCTGCGGCTGCGGTCGCGAGCGCGCCGAACTCGCACGGATTACAAAGCCACTCTCCATAATACCCTAAGCAACCTCTGTGATATTATTGCGAGCATCGGCTTCGATGCCGCAAATGGGTTAACAGGCGGCTCCATGGCGTGCTCATTTCTGTTGTGATCACGAAATTGTGAACAGTTCAGCATGGCGATAGAGGGTGCGCACCTGCGTTCTTTCGCTCCGGTATCGCCATCGGTGGTCTGTTCATCGGAGGTGCACTCAGGCGCCACGATTCGAGTAGGCGGCGCAGAGCCGGCACGTGCGCAGGCGTCGAAATAATCCCGCCGGCATCAGAAAATCGCTAAAATTTACCCGAATAGGGTATATAAATATGATTGTATTTCAGAGGGTTATAAAAACCACTTGCTCATTAGAACAAAACCGGTACGGTGATCCGTGTTGCTTACCAGCGAGGCCTATGAAATAAGAGGAAACCATCAATGCTAGGAACCAGTTTTCGACTCGTGGAAAGAGACAACAACGACAAAGGCAAGGCCATCGACGCCGCCGTCAGCCAGATTGAGCGGGCTTTCGGCAAGGGGTCGATCATGCGGCTCGGCCAGCGGGAAACGGTCGAGACCGAAACCGTCTCGACGGGCTCTCTCGGTTTGGACATCGCGCTCGGTATTGGTGGTCTGCCTCGGGGTCGCGTTGTGGAGATCTACGGCCCGGAGAGTTCAGGCAAGACAACGCTGGCGCTTCACACTGTTGCCGAAGCGCAGAAAAAGGGCGGTGTCTGTGCATTCGTCGATGCCGAACATGCATTGGATCCAGTGTATGCCAATAAGCTTGGCGTCAATGTGGACGATCTGCTGATTTCTCAGCCCGATGCCGGTGAACAGGCGTTGGAAATCGCCGACACGCTGGTTCGCTCGGGCGCGGTTGACGTGCTGGTGGTCGACAGTGTCGCCGCCCTTGTTCCCCGGGCCGAACTCGAAGGTGAAATGGGTGATACCCACGTGGGCCTCCAAGCGCGGTTGATGAGCCAGGCGCTGAGAAAGCTGACTGCCTCGGTCGCGCGCTCGCGCACCATGATCATCTTCATCAATCAGATCCGGATGAAAATCGGCGTCATGTTCGGTAATCCGGAAACCACGACCGGCGGTAATGCCCTGAAGTTCTATTCGTCGGTGCGCCTGGAGATTCGCCGCATCGGTGCCATCAAGGACCGCGATGAGATGGTCGGTAACCAAACCCGGGTCAAGGTGGTTAAGAACAAGCTGGCGCCGCCTTTCAAGATGATCGAGTTCGACATCATGTACGGCGAAGGCATATCCAAAACCGGTGAACTCATCGATCTCGGCCTGAAAGCGGGGCTGGTGGAGAAATCTGGTTCCTGGTTTTCCTATGGTTCCACCCGCGTCGGCCAAGGGCGCGAAAACGCCAAGTCCTATCTTCGCGAGAACCCGGACGTGGCCATGGAGATCGAAAACAAGATCCGCGAAAATGCCGGTCTGATGTCGGACGCCATGCTCACCGGGCCAGGCGACATGGACGGCGCCACCGATACCGCAGGCTCTACCAAGGACTGATCGGTTGCGCCGGCTCTCGCGGCCGGCGCCCATATCGGCCGAAAACACACCATACGTTTCCGGACAGGCTCTGAGGCTGGGCGGCTTTCGATGAGCCGCCCATTCAGCGGTTGACTGGCTTCCTGGACACCCCCGGGTGTTGGCTGTAAAAGCGAGTTTTTTCCAGCCAGCATTCCGTTAAGTGCGCCACGGACCTAAATAAAGCCAATGCAAACCGTCAACGACATCCGAAAAGCGTTTCTCGATTTCTTCGCGCGCCACGACCACCGTGTCGTGGACTCGAGCCCGCTCGTCCCGCGTAACGATCCGACCTTGATGTTCACCAATGCCGGCATGGTGCAATTCAAGAACGTGTTCACCGGCGCCGAGAAACGGGACTACGCGCGCGCCGCAACCTCACAGAAGTGCGTCCGCGCCGGCGGTAAGCACAACGATCTGGAGAACGTGGGCTACACCGCGCGCCACCACACATTTTTCGAGATGCTGGGCAACTTCTCCTTCGGCGACTACTTCAAGGATCTGGCGATCGAATTGGCGTGGAACCTGGTCACCAAGGAATTCGGGCTGCCGCCGGAGAAATTGCTGGTAACGGTCTATTCCGAGGACGATCAGGCATTCGATCTGTGGAAGAAGATCGCCGGCCTGCCGGAAAGCAAAATCATCCGTATTTCCACGTCGGATAATTTCTGGGCCATGGGCGAGACCGGTCCTTGCGGTCCGTGCTCCGAAATCTTCTACGACCATGGCGACCATATTCCGGGCGGACCGCCAGGAAGCCCCGATGAGGATGGCGACCGGTTCATCGAAATCTGGAATCTCGTATTCATGCAGTACGAGCAGATGACGGCCGAGCAGCGCGTGGACCTGCCGAAGCCTTCCATCGATACCGGCATGGGTCTCGAGCGCACCGCCGCGGTCATGCAGGGCACCCACGACAATTATCAAATCGACCTCATGCAAGCGCTGATCCATGCGTCCGCCGAAGCCAGCGGGACCGAGCCCCTCGGCGAACACAAAACATCGCACCGGGTCATCGCCGACCACCTGCGCGCCACCAGTTTCCTCATCGCCGACGGTGTCTTGCCCTCGAACGAAGGACGCGGCTATGTGCTGCGGCGGATTATGCGCCGGGCCATGCGTCATGCCCATCTCATGGGCTGTACGGAGCCGCTCATGTGGCGGCTGGTGCCGGCATTGGTGGCGAAAATGGGCGGCGCTTATCCCGAATTGGGTCATGCGCAATCGCTTATTTCCGAGACTCTGAAACTGGAAGAAACCCGATTTCAGCGCACGCTCGAACGCGGTCTCGGACTATTGGACGAAGCGGTCTCGAAATTGCCGACCAACGGGATACTGGATGGCGACACCGCGTTCAGGCTGTACGACACTTTTGGATTTCCGTTGGACCTGACCCAAGATGCCTTGCGTGCCAAAGGATATGGGGTCGATTTGGACGCCTTCAACGCCGCCATGGAACGCCAGCGCGCGGAAGCGCGCCAGGCCTGGGCCGGCTCCGGCGATGCCGCCACCGAGGCGGTGTGGTTTTCCATTCGCGAACAGTGGGGGCCGACGGAATTTCTCGGCTATGAGACCGAATTCGCGGAGGGACAGGTCGTTGCCATCGTTGTCGACGGCGACGAAGTTCAGGCGGCAACGGAAGGGCAGGGGGTTGCGGTGGTTTGCAACCAGACCCCCTTCTATGCCGAGTCAGGCGGCCAGATTGGTGATGCCGGCGCCATGTGCACCGCGTCGGGCGGGCGGGTCATCATTACTGATACGCAAAAGCGCCTTGGCGATCTGTGGGTTCACATTGGAGCGGTCGAGACCGGTGAGGTCCGTGTCGGCGACCATGTTGAACTGGACGTTAACCATGATCGGCGCTCCGCAATGCGCGCCAACCACTCTGCGACTCACTTGTTGCACGAGGCACTTCGCCAGCATTTGGGCGAGCATGTAACTCAGAAGGGCTCGCTGGTGGCTCCGGATCGCCTGCGCTTCGACATTAGTCATCCCATGGCGGTTGGCGCCAAGGAACTCGCTCTGGCCGAAGCTGATGTCAATGACCAAGTGCGCGAGAACACCGAAGTGACCACCCATCTCATGGATATGGAGCAAGCGATTGCCGCCGGCGCCATGGCACTGTTCGGTGAGAAGTACGGCGACGAGGTTCGGGTGGTATCCATGGGCAGCGGCGGTGACCGTCCGTACTCCACCGAGCTATGCGGCGGGACCCACGTGCGGCGTACCGGCGATATCGGTCTGTTCAAGATCATTTCGGAGAGTGCCGTGGCAGCCGGAGTGCGGCGCATCGAGGCGGTGACCGGCGTAGGTGCTCAAAGTTATGTAGGCGACCAGGGTCAGGCTTTGCACGAAGTCGCCAACCTGCTCAAGACCGGACCCGCCGAGGTGCCGGCGCGCGTCGCCGCGCTGTTGGAGGAACGGCGCAAGCTGGAGCATGATCTGAGCGAGGCGCGCCGGGCGCTGGCTACCGGTGGCGGCGGCGCTGCGACCCAGGTCAAGGACGCCGGGGGTATCCGTTATTCGCCGCGATTGCTGGATGACATCCCCGCCAAGGAGCTCAAAAGCCTCGCCGACGACCTGAAACAGCAGGTGGGCTCTGGCGTCGTCGCGCTGATATCGCGCAGCGAGGGCAAGGCGTCTGTCGTCGTCGGAGTCACCGACGACCTCAAGGATCGCGTAAATGCCGTGGATCTGGTGCGGGTTGGTTCCGCTGCGCTCGGCGGAAAGGGCGGCGGCGGGCGGCCCGACATGGCCCAGGCCGGCGGACCCGACGGAACCAAGGCGCAATCCGCGCTCGATGCCATAGAGCAAGCCTTGGCCGGCGGGGCTTGACCGCCAGCCTGGATCGCTGGCGCCGGCCGGAGATCTTGCTGATCCTCCTGTCGGTGGCGATGCCCATAAGCTTCAGCACCTGGATGGCGGTGATCAACAATTTCGCCATCGAGCGAGCCGCCTTCACCGGCGCCGACATGGGCGTCCTCCAGAGCGTACGCGAGGTCCCGGGCTTTCTGTCGTTCGCCGTGGTGTTCGTTCTGCTGTTCATCCGTGAGCAGTCTTTGGCGTTGCTGTCGCTCTCCCTGCTCGGCACCGGCGTTGCGCTAACCGGCTTTTTCCCTGGTTTTGCCGGACTGTTGATCACCACCTTCGTGATGTCCGTGGGCTTTCATTATTTCGAGACGGTGCGCCAATCCCTGGCTCTGCAGTGGCTGGACAAGGACGAGGCGCCAAAGGTGCTGGGGCGGCTGGTGGCGGCCGGGTCATTCGCCGGTCTGATCGCGTTCGGACTCATCTATCTCGGCGTCCATCTGGCAGGGCTCGAGATGAAATGGATCATGCTCATCGGCGGTGGTGTAACCGTGGCTCTCACGTTCGCCGCCTGGGTTCTGTTTCCCCGGTTCCCGGCGAAGGTGGAGCAGCACAAGACACTCATCCTGCGCCGTCGGTACTGGCTGTTCTACGCACTGACCTTCATGTCGGGAGCGCGTCGTCAGATCTTCGTGGTGTTCGCCGGGTTCCTGATGGTGGAGAAGTTCGGCTTCGACGTGGCCGCCATGAGCCTGATGTTCCTGGCCAATCACGCACTGAGTATGGTGCTGGCGCCGCGCATCGGCAAACTCATCGGCCGCTTTGGAGAGCGCCGGGCCTTGACCTTCGAATACGTCGGCCTGATCGGCGTGTTCACGGCCTATGCGTTCGTCGATACCGCCTGGATCGCCGTCGGGCTCTACATTGTCGACCACATCTTCTTCGCCATGGCCATCGCCATCAAAACATACTTTCAGAAAATCGCCGATCCGCGGGACATCGCCAGTTCGTCGGGCGTCAGCTTCACCATCAACCACATCGCGGCGGTGGCGATCCCGGTTGCTTTCGGCGTGCTGTGGATGGTTTCGCCGGCGGCCGTGTTCCTCGCCGGCAGTGCCATGGCGGTATGCTCGCTGGGCCTGGCGCGTTTGGTGCCGCCGGTACCGGCTCCCGACGATGAAACCATTTTCGCGCGTCAGCGTTTGCTTGCAGTCGACTGAACGCCGTGGCTCATTTCGCCTGCCGCTGAGTGCTTCCGTTATACTATTGTCCGTTGAAACCGAGTGAGGGTTCTGAATGAGCACAGCGAACGAGGCCGCGCCGGACGCGGTCGACAAAAAGCTCGGGACGTTCGCCGGTGTGTTCACGCCGAGCATTCTGACCATTCTCGGCCTCATCCTGTTTCTCAAGCTTCAGGACGTGGTCGGCAGTGCCGGGCTGGGCCAGGCTCTGATCATTATTCTGATCGCCAATCTGATCTCCATATTGACCAGCATGTCGGTCGCGGCCGTCGCAACCAATCTCAAGGTCAAAAGCGGCGGCGACTATTATTTGATTTCCCGCACCCTTGGCCTTCAATTCGGCGGTGCCATCGGTCTGGTATTGTTCTGCGCGCAGTCGGTGTCGGTGGGGTTCTACTGCATCGGATTCGCCCAGGTGACGACCGAGATCCTTCAGTGGCAAGGCCCCTGGGCCGTGCAAATGGTGGCCGGCGTCGCGGTGTGCGCGCTCTTTGTGTTGGCGTGGTTGGGTGCCGATTGGGCCTCTCGTTTTCAGTATATCATCATGGCGGTGATGGTATCGGCGCTGGTGTCGTTTTTCTGGGGCGCCTTTGACGGCTGGAACAGCGCTCTGCTTGACGCTAACTGGGAGTCTCCTGAAAACGCGACGCCCTTTTGGCTCGTCTTCGCGCTTTTCTTTCCGGCGGTCACGGGTTTTACTCAGGGTGTGAGCATGTCCGGCGACCTGCGCGAGCCGGGCAAAAGCATTCCGCTCGGCAGCTTTCTCGCGATCGGCATTTCTCTGGTGGTCTACATGGCGTGCGCCGTCGCACTTGCGGGGGCGCAGCCACTGGGCATGTTGGCGGATGATGCCAACTCCATGAGGGCCATCTCCATCTTCGGACCGCTGATCGATGCCGGCATCGTGGCCGCCACCCTGTCATCGGCGCTCGCGTCGTTCTTAGGGGCGCCCCGGATCCTTCAGGCGCTGGCCAAGGACCGCATATTTCCCATACTCAAACCGTTCGCGCGTGGAACCGGGCCGAGCAATAATCCGCGCCGTGGCGTGATGTTGTCGAGCGTGATCGCGCTCGCGATCATCGCCATCGGAAGTCTCGATCTGGTGGCGGCCATCGTATCCATGTTCTTTCTGGTTTCGTACGGCTTGCTCAACTACGCCACGTACTACGAAGGGAGTGCGTCGAGTCCGTCGTTCCGGCCGCGCTTTCGCTGGTTCGACCGTCGGCTCAGCCTGTTGGGCGCCATGGGGTGTCT
>CAKZLS010000402.1 GCA_937127205.1 uncultured Rhodospirillales bacterium | reverse complement strand
GCTCCTTGCCGGAAACCTTGGAAGGCCGTCACAATGGGTTCCTATCAATGAGCGTCGGTATTAAATCGTTATCGTGCGGCCGAGACCGCCCCACCTTTACCGCGCTGTCATCGATTCCAAGGCCCAGGTGGGAATGTCGCCAGAATCGGGGGGAGCGGTGATCCACGGGTCGGCTTGCATCCCGAGGGCACGCCCCGCGTCGAAGGCCGCGCGCATCTGGGTCGGATCGAAAGCAAGCACGTCATTGCCGATGTCCACATCGTCAGGGATCGCGACCGACTTATAGGCGTAACCGAGGATCCTTGTCCCGAAGTACGACCGGATCAGAGCGGTCTGCATGGACTGTTCCATCATCACGCTGATGGTTTTCGCGGCAACGTCGCCGAGCGCCCGGCGCAGCGCCTCCGGCGGCTGTGTGATCTTGCCGTTGTCGATCAGGTACAGCGTACCCGGGCCGTGCAGGGGAGGGTTGAGCTTCTGCGTTCCGCCCATGCCCGGGACCACCACATTGGAGCGGGCGGCCCCGTCGACGAACAAGTGACCATCGATTTCCACCGGCGGAAAGACGACGGGAAACGAGGCCGAGGCCAGCAAGACCTTACGATAGAGCTCCACGTTCCCGGCCTTGGCGATCAGCGACATGTTCCAGACCCAGGTCTGGCCGTAATCGATGTTGGTGGTACCGACGACGAGCCAACGGTTATCATCCGCCGCCGCGGCCACGCGGCGCAACGTCTCGGCGGTAATATACTTGCCGATCATCGCGTACAACGGCGAGGTGTCTCTCAGCGAATCAGTGCCGGACAACAGGTGGAAGACGGGACGCTCCACGTAGATATCGTCGCTGGTGACCTGCGTATACATCTCTTCCAGCACGACGTCGTCGGCCGGGGTGCCGAGAAATGCGTGCGTCGCCAACAGCGCGCCTGTGCTGACACCGCCGACGATATCGAACTCGGGGCGCCGTCCGCTCTCCCGCCAGCCGATGAGGAAACCGGCCCCGAAGGCGCCGTTCTGGCCACCCCCGGACAGGCTCAGAATGTTCAACGCGTGCCCGTGCTTGCGCTCCAGGTAGCGGACGGCATTGTCCCCCGGAACGGCCTTCATCGTGGCGTAAATAGGCGAAGGCTGGCTCGGATTCAGCGGATCGGAACCGTTAGGGAGGGTGGCATACGGCGGTGATTTGATGGAGAGCGCGCGCTCGGGAGCCGATCCGCAAGCCGCCAGCAGCAACACGGCCAAAAGGGCCGGAAAAACTCTCAACCATTTGTTTCTCATATGTTCCCCCCCCCGGTAACCGGGTAACCGGGTAATCGAACTGAAGCCTAGTTAACCCGCACATCTAGCACGGGCCGGCGAGGCATGGGTAGCGCCGAACGGGTGTATCCGCCGCGCCGCCTCAATTCTCCGGCGGCGGCGAACGCTCGGGCAGGTCCACGCGGATGACTTCCGAGTACGTATCATCCGGCGATAGGGCCTTGGCCTTCGGGTTGACGTAACTGGACGACTTGAGCTCCGTGAACGGCACCTCCCGGTTCAACACGCCGTATTCGTACAGCAGCTGGTCGAGATATCCGTTCGCCAGCCACCGCCAGTCGGAGGGAATGCCCCCGACCACATTGTTCGCGTGCATGCGGATGTTGGTGGTGCAATTGTGGATCAAGGCGTTGTACCACCGGGGCTCGCCGGCGAGCTGGTTGATGGTTTCCAGGTAATCCAGCAGGATCGCCCGGGCGCGGGCCGGCGGCGTCCTCAGCCGATAGAGATACACGTCCTCGTTCCGGTAATTGCTCCTGAGCCGCGCGACGTCGTTCTCGTCGGCGACCACGTAGTACAACTCATACTGTCGGAAAAAGCCGCGGATCGCCGAATAGCTCTCGGCCTCCTCCTTGCGGGTTTCGATGGATATGGCCAGAGGCGGGCCGTCATGGAATTGCCAACTGAGGATGGTATGGGCGATGCTCGGCGACCCCCAGTAGATCAAGAACAGGTCCAGCCCCTGCACCTTGGACAGATCGTAGGTGCGCGTCTCCCAGCGCTCGGTGTAGTCGGTTTCGGAGCGGTAGTCGAAGTTGCGCACGTTGTGGATGGTGACCGTGTCACCCTGAATGTCCACGGTGGGAAGCCGGGCCACATCCCGCTGCCAGTCCCGGTCGTTGCTCGGCGCCAGGCTGAGCCACCAAACAAGCACGACGGCGAACAGGACCAAAACAGCGGCCGAGGCGCGCCCCCAGGGCCGCACCTTGATCAGCAGCGCCAGCGACGCCAAGGCATAGACCGCCGCCAGTACGCCGGCCAGCGGCAGCGAGGCGGGGTGATCGAACCAGAGCGCCGCACTGCCCCAGGCAATCACCAGCAGCAGGACGACCCACAGGACCAACACCCCAAGCACCTTGGCAAACGTCCTCATGCGGGAATCCATTGGGCGGTTAATACGAACGTGCGTTGTACAGGGTCGTTGTGACAGCCGGTCAGGCGACCGGAGAGCGCTCAGAGCGTAACGCCTCCTATTCTTTCGGCAAAATGTTTTCCGGGCTGGTGATCGGCTCCGGCGCTCCCTACTGGTCTCCGTGCTCCCGCGGGCATCGCCGTCTCTCGGAAGACCGGTTCAACCGGA
>CAKZLS010000401.1 GCA_937127205.1 uncultured Rhodospirillales bacterium | reverse complement strand
AGTGGAATCACTTGATCGGATTTACTTGCTCTAAAAATCAATAGTTTAGAGCACGGCCACCCGTTCGGATCGGATCGATCTAAACGGGACGCGCTCTAGGAGAGACGAAATGGCCAGAAAAATTGAAGACGGATCTCCAGCCTATGAGCAAACGACGCAGGGCATCACCGTCCGGGTACAGCCGTTCTATCTTGAAGAACAGTCGTCACCGGAGTCGCGGCATTTCGTATGGGCCTATCACGTCCGGATCCAGAATAATGGCGCCGAGACCGTTCAGCTGCTGAACCGCTACTGGCGGATCACGGATTGTACCGGCAATGTCCAGGAAGTGCGGGGCGAAGGCGTCGTCGGAAAACAGCCGGTTCTGAAGCCGGGCGAAGCCTTCGAGTATGCCAGCGGGACGCCATTGTCGGCGCCATCCGGGATTATGATGGGTACCTATTTCATGGAAACCGAGGACGGTGCGCAATTGGACGTAGATGTTCCGGCATTTTCATTGGATAGTCCGCACCAGAGCGCATCGGTACACTAAATCGGGAGAGTGATGGTGAGCACGGCAAAACCCGTCCGGGTCGTTGACGGCGGCAATGGCGATGAAGCCGCCGAAGGGCGCGCCGCGTCCCCGGGCATGGCAACCCGCGAGCAGGCCCTGGAGGCTGTGCGTACATTGATCCGCTGGTCCGGCGACGATCCCGACCGCGAGGGGCTTCAGGAGACACCGCGAAGAGTGGTGGACGCTTATCTGGAGTTTTTTCGGGGGTATGGCGCCGATCCCGTGGAGATTCTTCGCCGCACCTTCGAGGAGACCGACGGCTACGATGAGATGGTTCTCCTGCGCGATATCCGCTTCGAGTCCCACTGCGAGCACCATTTAGCACCGATCATCGGGCGCGCTCACGTGGCCTATCTGCCGCATCACCGAGTGGTGGGAATCAGCAAGCTGGCGCGCGTGGTCGAAATCTATGCCCGCAGGCTCCAGATTCAGGAAAAGATGACGGCCCAAATCGCCAACACGATCAGTGAAACGCTTGAACCTCAGGGTGTCGCAGTGGTGATCGAGGCAGCGCATCAATGCATGACCACCCGCGGCGTTCACAAACCGGGCGTGGTGATGGTAACCAGCCGGATGCTCGGCGCTTTCCGCGACAACGCCGCGACCCGCCGGGAATTTCTCGCGATGATCGGCAAACCGACGGGCGGCGAGGGCATTCTCGCCTGATCGGCGGGTTTAGCTCTCTTCATTTATCTCTTTGGGGCGCGCATTACTGCGGTTACACAACGGGTTATCGGCAACGAAGCTTGACCAGCTCCGTCGAACGGGTTTGGTTGTCAGTGCCGTAACGGGATCGGACCTACGGATACGGTCAACGACCGTTGGCATAACGAGCGGTTCAGACGATTCATGGATGTACGCCCTGTCTTTCTGATTGTTGGCATCTTGCTGACCACGTTGGGTGTGGGCATGTGCGTACCGGCCCTGGTGGACGCCTTTAACGGCAACCCGGATTGGCAGGTGTTCGCCGTTTCTGCCAGCGTCACCATATTCATCGGGGTCGCCATGGCATTGACCTGCCGGACGCCGCGATTCCGATTCACGGTCCAGCAGGCCTTCGTGATGACCACGGTGAGTTGGACCATGGTGACGGCGTTCGGGGCGCTGCCGTTCGTGTTCAGCGAACTTCACCTCAATTTCACCGATGCGTTCTTCGAATCGATGTCGGGGATCACCACGACCGGCTCCACGGTGATTGTGGGTTTGGACAATGCCCCGCCGGGCATTCTGTTGTGGCGGGGTATTTTACAATGGCTGGGCGGACTCGGAATCATCGTCATGGCCATCGCCGTTATGCCCATGTTGGGTGTCGGCGGCATGCAGATGTTTCGAGTGGAAGCGTTCGAAACCGGCGAGAAGGTGTTGCCAAGAGCCGCCCAGATTTCGGCCGGGCTTTTTATCATCTATTCGGTATTCACGGTGCTGTGGGCCGCGATGCTATGGGGTGCCGGGATGACGCCGTTAGAGGCGGTGGTCCATTCCATGACCACCATCGCCACCGGCGGCTATTCCACCAGCGACGCATCCATCGGGTACTTCGACAGCGCCGCGATCGATTTCATCATCACCATGGGAATGATTGCCGGAAGCCTGCCGTTTTTCCTCTATTTGAAGACCGTGCAGGGGAACTACCAGGCGCTGTTGGAGGATACTCAGGTGCGGTGGTTTCTGGCCATCGTCGGCGCGGCCGTGATTGTCACGTCGCTGTTTCTGTGGCTGGACACCGGCTTCGATCTTCTGCCGGCCATGCGCTACGCATCCTTCAACGTCGTTTCCATCATCACCGGAACCGGTTACGCCACCTCGGATTTCTGGATGTGGGGCGTGTTCGCGGGGCCGATTTTCTTCTATCTCATGTTCATCGGCGGTTGTACCGGCTCGACCACGTGCGGGATCAAGATTTTCCGGTTCCAGGTTCTTTGGGCCGCGGCTAACACCCAGTTTCACCACCTTCTCCGGCCCCATGGCGTGTTTATTCCCTATTACAATCGCCGGCCTATTCCGGACGAAGTCATCATCTCGGTGCTGAGTTTCTTTTTCGTTTTCGGGGTGTGCTTTGCGTTGCTGGCCATGGGCCTGGGGCTGATGGGGCTGGACTTCGTGACCGCCATATCCGCCGCCGCCACCGCCATATGCAATGTGGGACCGGCTTTGGGAACCATAGCCGGCCCGGCCGGCACCTTTGAATCGTTCCCCGACGGGGCCAAATGGATGCTGTCGGCGGGTATGCTTCTGGGACGTCTGGAACTGTTTACCGTGCTGATCCTGTTCACGCCCGCATTCTGGAAGAACTGATACCGCCATGGCCGCCAATTCGTCTTCCGCGACACCGATCGATATCCTGCGGCGACTGGTTGCCTTCGATACAACGTCCGCCAAATCGAACCTGGAACTGATCGATTTCGTCACAAACTTTCTCGACGACCACGGCATCAAGGCTCAAACCGTCCACAGCGACGATGGTGCCAAAGCCAACCTTTTCGCCAGTATCGGCCCGGACGTGGAGGGCGGCGTTGTGCTGTCTGGTCACACCGACGTGGTGCCGGTGACCGGCCAGCAATGGAGCAGCGATCCCTTCTCCCTCATAGAACGGGACGGCCGGCTGCACGCGCGCGGTGCTGCCGACATGAAAAGTTTTATCGCCGTGGCGCTGGCTATGGTTCCCGAGTTTCAGGCGCGTCCGCTGGCGGTGCCCATTCACCTGGCGTTCTCCTACGACGAGGAAGTGGGGTGCCTGGGCGCGCCGCGACTGCTGGAACGGCTGGCGGCGGTCGTGCCGAAACCGGCGCTGGCCATCGTCGGCGAGCCGTCGGAGATGAAGGTGGCCAACAGCCATCGCGGGATCAATACCTTCAAGACGGCGGTGACCGGCCGGCCCGGCCATTCGTCCGATCCGGGTGCCGGTGTCAATGCCATCGCCGAGGCCGCCGAATGCATCGCCTTTCTGACCCGGCTCGGGTCCGAATTCGCCGCAGGCCGTGAGCGCGAAGGCGCCGTAGCCCCGGATTGGACGACGGTCAACGTGGGTCTGATCGAGGGCGGTGCCGCGGTGAACATGATTGCCGAGCATTGCCGGTTCGCTTGGGAATGCCGGCCGGAAGCCGGCACCGACGCCGAACAGGTGCTGGCCCGTCTCCGTACTTTCGTCGAGAGCGACGTGTTGCCGCGCATGCGGGCAGTGACGCCGGACGCTGCCATCCATATCGAACATGAGGTGATGGTCCCGGGACTGGCCGCGGAACCCCAATCGCCGGCCGAGACTCTGGCGCTGGCGCTCACCGGCCACAATCACTGCGTCAACGTACCGTTCGCGTCCGAGGCCGGGCTGTTCCAACGTGCCGGCATCCCGGCGGTGGTCTGCGGCCCCGGCAGCGCCGCCCAGGCCCATCAGCCCGACGAGTTCGTGACCGTGGACCAGGTGGACGCGTGCTTCGCGTTCATGCGACGCCTGGCCGACTGGGCGGAGCGCCGGTAAGACAAACGGAAGCGTCGGCGAAAGCCGACGCACCATCTTTGTGTTTTCAAGAGAAGCTGAAACGCTGGAAAAAAGAGCTCTTCCGGGTGCGGGGGAGGATCGCACCCGGAAAGAGCGTCGCCACTTAGGCGAGGAAGACGCCGACAAAGGCGGCGATCATGCCGTAAATGATCATCGGTACGACCGTCCTCTTGATCACGTAGCCTTCCTTGTTGAGGACGCCGAGGATGGAGCAGACGGCGACCACGTTGTTGATGCACACCATGTTGCCCATGGCGCCACCCACCGATTGCATCGCCAGGATCAGCGTGGTGTTGAGGCCCAACGACTCGGAGATGGACATCTGGATGCCGCCGAACATCAGGTTGGAAACCGTGTTCGAGCCCGAGAAGAAGGCCCCGATGGCACCTAGATAAGACGCGAAATAGGTCCAGCTGTTGCCGAAGGTGTCGGCGAAATATTCACCGATCACTATCACCATGGCGTCCTCGCCGCCCGACCGCATCAGGCTGACCATCACCAGCGCACCAAGCAGGGCGATGATCGGCTTTTTCATCCGGTCGAACGTCTCTCCCCAGACCTTCCGCACGACCGTACCGTCGGCATTGAACGTGGCGAACGATACCGCGGAGATCAGGAAGAAGGGAATGAAGGCCGGAATATACAGCGTGCTGAAGGACCAGCCCGCGGTTGTTCCGAAGATGCCCGTCAGCTTGGCGACGAGTGCGGCGCTGACGCTGAAATCGCCGAACGATCCCAGAGACATGGCGACGGCAGGTTGCGACGCGGTGATCAGACCCTTCAGGCCCAGTTCCGGAATGCGGGTGAGGATCAGAACGCCAACCGTGCCCCAGATGGGAAACAGCGCCTTGACCAGCGTGCCTGTCGAAATGGTTGCCTTACTAGAGGTGGAAACGGCTGCGGTCTCTGCTGTGTGTGTTTTCGCCAGTCCGACCCCAAAGCGCGCGAAGAAGACGGAGAGCACAAGTCCGATCATACCGCCGACCAGTGACGGGAACTCGTAATTGAAATACGAGATGGCGACATAAGGGACCATGCAACTGAGAATGCTGAGGTAGACAAAGACGATATTCGCCCGGATCTCGCTCCACTTCGCGACAAAGGACAAAGCGATAACCGGAATGACGAGTGCCGCCGCGCTATGGATGATGGCGGACTGAAAGCCGATTGCCAGCACCTGTTCGGGCGGCAGGTTGAGCTGACCGAAGCCGAACCACGTGGGCGTACCGACGGCGCCGAAGGTGACCGGAACCGAGTTCATGGTCAGCGCCAGGCAGGCGACCCGTAGCGCCGGAAAGCCAAGACCGATCAAGATCGGCGCGGCCAGCGCGGCGGGCGTTCCGAAACCGCTCGCGCCCTCGATGAGGAACGCGAAGGCCCAACCGATAATCATCAACTGCGCCACCGGATTGGGGCTTACGGTGTTCAGCCAGGTTCGCACCGTGTCCATGGCGCCCGTGTGCTCCATGGTTTTGAACAGCAAAATAGCGCCCCAGATAATGAAAATGGGTATCAGCGCCGTCAGCATTCCGGAAATGACGGTTGCGTTCGTCAGATTGGCATCGCTTTGGAAATAAATTAAATTAACGCCATAAACGAGTGCGGCGGAAACTGGCAGTGCTATGTAAGAAGGCACACTGTTTTTCTTCGTCATCATAAATATTAAAATGACAATTGGAGCCAGCGCCATAAAGGCATCCAATAGCGAGTGTCCAGTCATTTGAACGTCTCCTTGTTGATATTTTGACACAAGTGGGGTGGTGCGGGCCTTTCGGCCCGTTTCTCTGAAGGTCATCGGTGCTGTTTAGTGGGGGGTCGGTTCAGCCTCTATCGAGGCTCGGTACACCGATCCACCAGGTAGACAATCGACCGGTACGGAATCTGCGCGTGCATCGATAGTCCGATCTCGCACGTTCGACTGTGCGAGTAACCGGACGTGCATCCGTCCGGTAGCGAGGTCTTGAGCGTCCGGAGCGCATGCGTATTGAGCTCAGGCGTGGTAAATCCCTTGTCGCCCGCCCAGCCGCAGCAGCCGACGTTTTCCGGCACAACCGCGGTCTCCGAGCAGGCGTCGGCGATGGTTCGAAGCTTGGCTTCAAGCCCCATCTTGCGGCCGCTGCAGGTAAGGTGCAGGGCAACCGGTTCCGCCATCTTTTCGAAACTCAGCCGGTCCAGCATGTGATCATGAATGAACTCAACCATATCCAGCGGGCGCAGATGCTCCGGCAGGTTCTGCTTCATCCGGTAGGAACAGGGGCTGGTGTCCGAAACGATCGGCAGTTCACCATTGCGACTGGCTTCGGCGAGCGCACTTTCCACCTGTTTGAGCTTCGTGTCGGCAACGTCCTTCAGGCCCTTGCTCTCGAAGGGTTGGCCGCAGCAGAGGTTGCTCAGATCACGGGGATAAATGACTCGATAGCCCGCCTTCTCCAGCAAGGCTTCAGTTTTCGTCGGCAGGGACTCTTTTTCGGAGTCGTTGCGCGCGGGCCCCATGGTCCGTGACACACAGCTCGCAAAATAGACGACTTCCGGCCGTTCCTCCTCTGAAGCTTTTCCGTTGACGGGTGTAAACGACACCGCTGTTGGCATCTCCTTCGTCCACGCCGGAAGGCGGTTCCCGCTCATGCGGCGCAGGCTCTTGGACGTTGCTTCCATTGTGCCGTCGCCGACGATCCGACCCGTCAGGTCGGCAAGCCGGAGGCCTTGGCGTGTCATGCCGAGAGCGGTGCCATAGTTTCCGGCGACCCATCCCGCCATCCGCCGGGTGCTCGGAGTTTGCTCGTCGCCGCGGATCTTCTTGGTCAACAGCCCGGTTTCGATCCCAACCGGGCACGCGGTGGCGCACAGCCCGCAAGCGGCACAGGTGTCGAGGCCTTGGTATGCGTAGAGCTTACGCAACTCGGATTGCGTTTCAACGTTGCCTTCCGCCTCAAGCCGAGAAATTTCGCGCCAGCCGACGATCCGCTGGCGGGGCGTCAGGGTAAGACCCTGAGATGGGCACATGCGTTCGCAGAAGCCGCACTCCATGCAGTTGTCGACGATGGGGTCGGCGGCGGGGAGCGGTTTCAAGTCCTTAAGGTGGACCGTGGGATCGTCATTGAGAATAACGCCGGGATTGAGCAGGTCGTCCGGATCGAACAGGTTCTTGATGTCATGCATCAGGCTGTATGCCTGGGTGCCCCACTCGAGTTCCACGAATGGCGCCATGTTGCGGCCGGTGCCGTGCTCGGCCTTCAGAGAGCCGTCATACCGTTCGACCACCATCTTGCTGACCGCATCCATGAACCTGCCGTAGCGATCCACTTCGCTGGGCTTTCCAAGATCCGGCGTGAACACGAAGTGCAGATTTCCCTCCAGCGCGTGGCCGAAGATGATTGTTTTGGTGTAGCCGTATTCCTCGAACAGGACCTGAAGATCCGCCGTGGCCGCCGCCAAATGCTCGATCGGGAAAGCAACGTCTTCGATGATCACCGTGGTGCCGGTTTCGCGCATGGCGCCGACAGACGGGAAAAGGCCCTTGCGAATATTCCAAAAGCGGTCGAACTCCGCCGGTACGGTGGTGAATTCGACCGGTCCGAGGGTGGATCCGGGTTCGAAAACACTGAAAATCTCTTCGATGTTCGCCGTAAGCGTCTCGGCGTTCTCCGCGCGTGTTTCCACCAGCAGCGCGGTGGTGCCGGCCGGAACTCCGATGATCGACTCAGGCATGCCCGGCTTGTCCTCGACCGACCGAAGACTGGCGCGATCCATCAACTCAACGGCGGAGACCGGCGTCTGTTTGAGCCGGATGACTGCCTCGCAAGCGCCGACGGCGGTGGGGAACAAGACCAGCGCGCTGGCTTTGTTGGCGTATTCGGGGACCGTATTGTAGGTGATTTCGGCGATAAATCCGAGGGTTCCCTCCGACCCGATCATCAAGTGCTGCAGAATGTCGAACGGATCGTCGAAATCCACCAGCGCATTGAGGCTGTAACCGCAGGTATTCTTGATGGCGAACTTCTGTCGGATACGGTCCGCCAGGGTCGTATCTTGTTTTGTTTGTTCGGCCAACTGGCTCAACTTTGCGAGGAGATCGCCGTGAGACTCGGCAAACGCCGCCCGGCTCTCCGCGTCGCCGGTATCCAAAAGGGTTCCATCGGCAAGAATGACGCGCATGGATGCTAAAGTGCGGTAGCTGTTCTGAGCCGTTCCACAGCACATCCCGCTGGCGTTGTTGGCGGCGATACCGCCGATTTTGCAAGCGTTGATGGAGGCGGGATCGGGACCGATCTTGCGGCCGTGGGGCGCCAAGTGCCGGTTCGCGTCGCTGCCGATCACGCCGGGTTTGAGCCGGACAGTCTGCGCGTCGGCGCTGATATGGACGTCGCTCCAGCCCTCGCCAAGCACCGCCAGCACCGAGTCCGTTACCGCCTGGCCCGACAAGCTGGTTCCCGCCGCCCGGAACGTCACCGGCGTGCCGTAGGATCGGCTCAGGCGCAACAGCTCGGCCACTTCGGCCTCGGTGTCGACGATGGCCACGAGTTGGGGGATCAGACGGTAAAAGCTGGCATCCGTTCCATACGCCAGGGTTCGAAGCGGGTCGCGAACCAAGCGGTCCGCCGGTAAGGTGTCCTGCAGGGCGTCGGTCAGGGCATCGTATTGGGAAAGGGGCGCAAAACGCACATTTGTCCTGGCGCGTGACATGGAATCTCCTCCGTTAAATATCGTTTTTGCTTATTTGGGGCGCTCGTGACGCTGAACCCAGCGAATGGCGCCCTTTGTGTCGGAAGATCAACCTCTAAATCCGGACAATTGAACCGGACTATCGAGTGCCATGCCTTCCGTTATCCAAACGACTCTACACGAATTTCTGAAGTGGTCAATTGGTTAATTGGTAATACCAATAACCATAAATTGGTGGTGTTGGGCCTAGATCCTGTATCATGGCGCGAACTCAATTTCCGACTGCTTGAGCAACATCTTGTTTTGCAATAATTTTATTACGACAGGACAATCAGCTGCGTTGCTGGTAAAGTGATTAAATATTTTTACCAAACCGCAATGAATTTGGCGTCATGCGTGTTTGATTGAGGTAAGCCGAGGTGAAGTATCCGAAGATAAAGCAAGAGCGGCTATCAGGCTCGGTGGCGCGAGAGCTCGAAAAAATGATTCTGGAGGGATTGCTGCAACCGGGCGAACGCTTGCCGTCGGAACGGCAGCTGGCGCAACAGTTAGACGTCTCGCGACCGTCGCTGCGCGAGGCCTTGCAGAAGCTGGAGGCCTCCGGTCTGGTTGAGACCCGGCATGGTGGCGGCACCTTCGTCCGCAATGCCATCGCCGATGGCGTCACGGCTCCATTGGCCGATGTCTTTCTCCGCCATCCCGAAGCCGCACTGGATTTCATCGAGTTCCGCGAAACGCTCGATGGCGTCAGCGCGTATTATGCCGCCCTTCGCGGCACGCCGGACGATCACAAAATGCTGGACGAGCGCTTCGCGGCGATCGAGGACGCGCACGACCGTGGCGACCCGGGCCTGGAGGCGCAGCGGGATGCCGAATTCCACATTGCCATTGCCGAGGCCTCGCACAACGTTATCCTGCTGCATGTGGTGCGCGGCCTTCTCGAATTGCTCCGCAACGACGTGATCTTCAATCGGGCACAGCTGTATGGTCGGCCGGGGCAGCGCGAACTGCTGCTGGACCACCATCGGCGTATTCGCGACGCCATCTTGTCCGGAGAAGCGGATAAAGCCAGAGACGCCGCCGCGGCGCACATGCATCACGTGGACCAAACATTGCGTGACCGCCGGTTGAACGAGAACCGTGCCGACGTTTCCCATCGGCGGCTCCAACGTTACCAGGCGGAAAAAGCCGAAGCGGAATCCGACCCGACATAAGCACGTCGCCACAACAACAGGCTGGCTAGATATGATCTTTCAACCTAAATCCGGCAGTTGTGACTGGTGAGGATCGATGAGAATGGTTGTAGGGTT
>CAKZLS010000400.1 GCA_937127205.1 uncultured Rhodospirillales bacterium | reverse complement strand
CCAGCAGCGATTTGATTTCGGCGATGGCTTTGCCCGGGTTGAGGTGTTTGGGGCAGGTGCTGGTGCAGTTCATGATGGTGTGGCACCGGAAAACCCGGTACGGATCGTTGAGTTCGTCCAATCGCTCGCCCTTGGCTTCGTCACGGCTATCGGCGATCCACCGGTATGCCTGCAGCAGCACCGCGGGGCCGAGATATCGATCTCCGTTCCACCAATAGCTGGGACAACTGGTCTGGCAGCAGAAGCACAGGATGCATTCCCACAGACCGTCCAGCTTCGCCCGCTCTTCGGGGCTCTGCAAACGCTCGCCGGCCGGCGGCGGCGTCTCCGACTCGATCCAGGGTTTGACCATGCGATACTGCGCGTACGGCACCGATAGATCGGGCACGAGATCCTTGATGACCGGCAAGTGCGGCAGCGGATAGACTTTGACGTCGCCCTTGATGTCCTCGATCGCCTGAATGCACGCGAGCGTGTTGGTGCCATCGATGTTGAAGGCGCACGATCCGCAGACCCCTTCCCGGCAGGACCGGCGGAACGTCAGTGTCGGATCCATCTCGTTCTTGATCTTGATCAATGCGTCCAGCACCATCGGACCGCAGGACCCCATATCCACGCTGAAGGTATCGAGACGCGGATTCTGCCCGCTTTCCGGATCGTACCGATAGATCCGGAAATTCTTCACGTTGGTCGCGCCAGCCGGCGCCGGAAATGTCTTTCCCTCCACGACCTTGGAATTGGCGGGGAGATTGAACTCAACCATGTGACCGTACCCTTCTCGGCTTAGTAGACGCGTGATTGCGGTTTGATGTACTCGGCTTCGTCGGTCAGCGTGTACGTGTGCACCGGACGATAGTCCAATGTCACCTTACCCTTGTCGTCGACCCAGGCCAGCGAGTGCTTCATCCAGTTTTCGTCGTCCCGGTCGGGGCAATCCTCGCGGGCATGGGCTCCGCGGCTCTCCTTGCGGGCCTCGGCGGAGTACATGGAAGCCTTGGCGCAGACCATCAGGTTTTCGAGCTCAAGGGCTTCGACCAGATCCGAATTCCAGATCATGGACCGGTCGCTGAGCTTGATATCGCCCATCGAGTTCCAAACCTCGTCGATTTCCTTGCACCCTTGGGCGAGGACATCCTGCTCGCGGAACACCGCGGCGTTGTTCTGCATGGTCCGCTGCATGTCCAGCCGGATTTCCGCCGTGCTTTTCGTTCCGTCCGCGTTGCGAAGACGGTCCAGCCTCGACAGGGCGAGATCGGCCGAGTCCTTCGGCAGCGGCGGATGCGATGCTCCCGGCTTAATGATTTCTGCCGCCCGTAACGCCGCTGCACGGCCGAAAACGACGAGATCCAGCAGCGAGTTGGTGCCCAGCCGGTTGGCGCCGTGCACCGACGCACAGCCGCACTCGCCGACCGCCATCAGTCCCGGAACGACGGCGTCCGGGTCGTCCTTGGTCGGACGGAGCGCCTCGCCGTGATAATTGGTGGGAATCCCGCCCATGTTGTAATGGACGGTGGGAAGGACCGGGATCGGCTCCTTGGTAGCATCCACGCCGGCGAAGATCTTCGCCGTCTCGGTAATGCCCGGAAGGCGTTCCCACAGGACGTCGGCACCAAGGTGCTCCAAATGAAGCATGATGTAGTCTTTCTCCGTGCCGGTGCCGCGGCCTTCCCGGATCTCGACGGTCATGGACCGGCTGACCACGTCGCGGGACGCCAGGTCCTTGGCGGTCGGTGCGTAACGCTCCATGAAGCGCTCGCCCTCGGAGTTTGTGAGGTATCCCCCCTCTCCACGCGCCCCCTCGGTAATCAGACAACCGGAGCCGTAAATGCCGGTGGGGTGGAATTGAATGAATTCGTGATCCTGCAGCGGCAGATTGGCGCGCCCGACCATGGCGTTGCCATCGCCGGTGCATGTATGCGCCGAAGTGCATGAGAAATAGGCCCGGCCGTAGCCGCCGGTCGCAAACACCGTGGTGTGGGCCTGGAATCGATGGATGGTTCCGTCGTCGAGGTTCCACGCGATCACGCCCCGGCAGGCGCCATCGTCATCCATGATCACATCGATGGCGAAGAATTCGATGAAAAACTCGGCGTTGAATTTCAGGCACTGCTGATAAAGCGTATGCAGGATTGCGTGCCCGGTGCGGTCGGCGGCGGCGCAGGCGCGCTGAACCGGCGCCTCGCCATAGTTGCGCATGTGGCCACCGAAGGGACGCTGGTAAATCTTGCCATCAGGCGTGCGCGAAAACGGGACGCCGAAGTGCTCGAGTTCGTGAACGGCCGGAACGGCGGCGCGGCACATATACTCGATGGCGTCCTGGTCGCCCAACCAGTCGGAGCCCTTGACCGTATCGAACATGTGCCATTGCCAACTGTCCTCGGCCATATTGCCGAGCGCCGCGCCGATACCCCCCTGGGCGGCGACCGTGTGGCTTCGCGTGGGAAACACTTTCGATATGCAAGCAGTTTTCAGACCAGCAGCGGCCATACCCATGGTCGCGCGCAGTCCCGCTCCGCCGGCGCCAACGACGAGGACGTCATAAGCATGATCGGTAATCGGGTAAGCAGTCGTCATCGTCGGTTAGCCCCCTATCGCAACAAGAATAACAGCCATCACACAAGAGGTGGCCAACACAAACAGGGCGAACTTGACAATGAGAAGGACAGTAACCTTTGCCGCCTCGCCACTCACGTAATCTTCAATTACCACCTGCATACCGAGATACGCGTGGTAAAACAGCACAATCACCAGTAACACCATCAACAAGGCGTTGCCGAACGGGCGGAGCCAATCCTGGAACGTCGCGAGGTCAGCTCCCATCAGCGCTATGGCCGAAAATACGAACCATATGCACAGCGGCACCAGAGCGATTGCGGTCACGCGCTGCGACCACCAGTGGCCGACACCTTCTTTTGCCGCGCCAAGACCGCGCGCATGAGCCAGTGAAGAGCGCATTTCCATCACGAACCTCCGCCCGCTGCGTAGGCAGCGATCAATGTGATCAGTGTAAGCACCACCGCGAACGCCACCACGGCCAAGCCGGATTTACGCACTTGAGGCAACTCGAACCCCAGGCCGAAATCCCAGGCCAGGTGCCGCAAGCCGTTGCCGAGGTGGTAGAACAGCGCAAACGTAAATCCCCAGAGCATCAAATGGCCGAACCACGACCCGAGAAAGCTCTGGGCCCTGGTAAACTCTTCCGGTCCGTAGGCGGCGGCTACGAGCCACCACGTCAGAAACAACGTCCCGACGGTTAGGGCCACGCCGGTGATGCGGTGCAATATCGAGAGCACCGAGGTGATTTGCGGTCGATAAACTTGAATATGTGGCGAGAGAGGTCGCTCGGTAGAGGCCATGGGGCTTAACCCTTCTGCTCTGAAATTCGCTTAAGCACGGGACAAACCTTAGGTCTTTCCGCAGTGCGAAGTCAATGTTCGCACCCGCACAAAAATTGCGGTTTTTCTAATACGCAATTGTTGCTCATTTAATGATGCCGAACCGCAACAATTGTTGTTAGTCATTCTCATTGTCGGAAACTTTACCCTCCATAGTCTACTGTTCTGGTTGGGATTTATCCCGGATGTGAATTCTACTGTGGGTAACTTGTGGAAGAAATGTGAGTATTCCCGATAATTGCTCACAGGAAATTATTGGTAGTCAGCATATTTATATTGCGAACAGCCCCATTCTTTTTCACTATATACAGTAGTGTTGGACGTGGTGATTTGACGTAACTTCAAAGTCGTGAGAAGGGGGGGGTATTCGGCACCCTGCGGATCAGGATTTCGGCGATATGGGCGTGTGACCGATAGCGGACGGTAGCATCGCGGGTTCGGCCCCGGAGAGGCTTTCTCCGTTGACCAATCACCAACCCTAATCGCCGTAACCCAGGGCTGGCCAAAAGGAGACTTGTCTCCTCCCCGCAAACGACTTGTGCACGTTTCGTAGCAGGTTTCTCGCAATGAAACGGTGGCACAAGCGTTGAATCGAACGCGGCGCACGTTTGGGGCTCCGGTCTTTCCCTCAGAGACTTCCCCTGCGTGTCGCTGCGCCGGGGTGGCGGCAGTTTTCCACCTGCGGTGTTGGATCCGTCCCCAACCGAAGTAGCGGCGAGAGTTCACAAGACTCTCGTCCGCGCCTCGGATGACCAAGCTTCCTCGCCATCAACATGCCTGGACAAACGCGCGAATGAATTAGGTCGCCAGCGTAACAAGCATGCTGACGCCCGGGCCAAAATGGTGAATCATAGTGCCGATGGTTCACACGGCAAAAACAACGAAAAGGCTTATATCGACGGCGATCCTCGCTGCAATCGTGTCCGCGTGCGGTCACGCACCGGAAGAAACGCGCACGCCGCCGGATCGAAGTGAAACGTCAACATCGGCAAAGAAAGTTTTAGCGGCGGGGTATGCCACCATCGCGGATCGCTATGTCGAGCGCATCCCCGTCGAAACCCTGGCAATGAATGGCATCCGAGGCCTTGGCACCCTTGCCCCCGGATTGTCCGTTCGGCGAAACGCGAATGCCCTAACCTTGGCCGTCGGGCAACGCATCGTGCTTCGCCACAGCCTGCCGGATCCGGACAGCGCCGAGGCGTGGGCGGATCTGACGGTACGGGCCTGGACGGCCGGACGAAACACGGCGAAGGGTCTGGCCGCCGCCGATGCGGAACAGGTTTACGAGGCCGTGTTCGATGCCTCCCTTGCCCCGCTTGACCCCTTCTCCAAGTACGCCAGCGCCAGCGAAGCCCGCACCAACAGGGAGCGGCGGTATGGACAAGGCAACGTTGGACTGGGTCTCGAATTGCGGGACGGCGGGGCGCGGATCACCAAGGTCCGCGATGGCGGCCCGGCCGCCAAGGCCGGCCTCGGTAGCGGCGATTGGCTCACCCACATCGACGACACGGCGGTAAGCGGCCTCTCGCTCGAGGAGATCTCGGAACGCCTTCGCGGGCCGGCGGGGAGTTGGGCGACATTGACGGTGAAGCGCTCTTTGATGGCGGCCCCGCGTTTCGTGAGCCTGCAGCGTGAGCACATGGTCGAGGAGACGGTTGCCACGGCGCTGGGCAACGGGATCCTCTATTTGGGCATCAAGGGGTTCAATCGCGCCACCCCCGGTCGTATCTGGTCGCTTATCGACGAGGCGACCCATGACCCCGGCGGACGCCTCACCCACGCCCCCGGCGGACGCCTCAAGGGTGTCATTCTCGATCTCCGCGGCAATCCCGGCGGGCTGCTTCACGAGTCGATCAAGGTGGCGGATCTGTTCCTGGACGCGGGCCCGGTCATCGCCACCCGAGGCCGCCATCCCGACAGTATCCAAAGCTACGAGGCCCGTGGCCGCGATGTTCTCGCGGCGCTGCCGATGGTCGTCCTGATCGATGGCGGCTCGGCCTCCGCCGCCGAAATCGTCGCCGCGGCGCTCCGCGATCGCGGCCGGGCGCTGGTGATCGGCACCGACTCCTACGGAAAAGGCTCGGTCCAGAGCGTCGTCGCCCTTCCCAACAAGGGAGAGCTCATCGTCACCTGGTCGCGGTTCGTGTCGCCATCGGGACGCGTTCTCGAGGGTCGCGGCATTTCGCCCACCATTTGCACCAGCGGCATGAACGGCGGCCGCGCCGCGCCCCACATGGCGAGTTTGTTGTCGGAGCATCTAGAGCCGCCGCGGCCGCGAACGCAAGTTTCCAACCGTTCCTGGTGTCCGCCACAATCGCGAGGAACCGCACTGGAGATCGAGATTGCGCACCGCGTGCTGAGCGACTGGCCGACCTATTCCGCGTTGATCGACCCGGGGACCGAGACCAGCCAGGCAATGTCCACTGGGGCCATGTCCGCCCAACCCCAGTCAGATAAGGCGGTGTCCACCCCGTCGATCAATTGAGTATTTCTTGACAGTGCCAATTGCCCCGCTAATGTGCGGCCTTCAATAATCTGAACAATCGACCGAAGACGGAAAGGCGCCAATGGCCAAGCCAACCACCATCCTCGTCAAGCTGGTCAGCACCGCGGACACCGGCTTTTACTACGTGACGAAGAAAAACCCGCGTACCGCTACCGGCAAGCTCGAATTCCGCAAATACGATCCGGTGGCGCGCAAGCACGTCATGTTCAAGGAAGCCAAGATCAAATAGGTTTGATCACCTAGGTTTCCGCGTTTTCCGCACGGGCCGCGGCGCTCTGCAAGCGCGGACGCGCGAGACGAACGATACCGACTACCCCCGAACTTCCTGAACGATGTTCCGAAGCCGGTCGACATTGTGGATCAGCAAGGCGTTGCGCGTGCGCTCGACGATGCCTTGGCGGGCCAAATCATTGAGCACCCGGGCCACCGTTTCGCGCGTCGTGCTGACCCGGCTGGCCAAATTGCTGTGCACGGGAATGGGCTCGATGTGCGCGGCGTTGCTGTTGGTCATTTGGGTGCTTGCCTGGCGCAGCAGCTCGGCGTGAACGCGATTGTGCGCCGCCAGCGTGCTCAGATCCATGATCCGGTCGACCCCGGTGCGCACGAGGTCGGCCAAATGCTTCATGACCGACACCGACATCTCGGGATGCTTTTCCAGCACCTGCATGAACAGGGCGCCGGGGACCGCCACGATCAACGAATCCTCGATGGCCATCACGCCGGCCGATCGCGGTTTTCCGTCGAGCGCGGACAGCTCTCCGAAATAGCCGCCCTCGCCCACCTCGCCAAAGGTGATCTCGCGGCCCTGAACGGAATAATTGACGATCCGCACCCGCCCTCGAACCACGAAGAAGACGTCGTGGTTCTGACTGTCGCGCTCGATGACATGCTCATGCGCCGCAAACCGCCGGTAGCGGCAGGCCTGCTCCAACGCGGTCAATTCCGTTTCGCTGAGATCACCAAGCAACGCGATGCCGGAGAGCAAACTTGTCTCGACCATCGGCGCCGCCGCCGCTCCTTGCTGACCGCCCGCTTGTGCCTGCAACATCAACACCCCCAGTTCTACGAGAGCAAATCTCGTAAACACAACTTATACGAGCGTCAACAGCGAGTCAATCGCGAATGCCGCCGGTTGTTAATCATCCGGTTGTTAATCATGAGGAACTATCGGCGCTTTCGAATTCCAAGCGGCTCGGATCAACGCTTGGAGGGGTGCCCGCGGAACAACCAGATGCGGCTCGAGTCGTTGCGCTTGAAGGTACTGTTGACGACGGCGAGCGCTCCCGCTCCGTTGACGGCGAGCTTGCGCGTCAACAGCCCCTGTTGACTGCCGTTGACGCCGAGGGCCGGGTCCGAACTCCCCGGAAGGACCGACGGCGGCGCGAAGGTCTGTCCACCATCGCTGGAAGCGGTAAACCCGAGCCCCC
>CAKZLS010000399.1 GCA_937127205.1 uncultured Rhodospirillales bacterium | reverse complement strand
GAGGGTTAGGCGCCGAAGCGCCCCGCCGTTCTAACTCTACGCGGTCTCGGTTTTCCACCAGCGCCGCGGCTCGACATTCTCGGCAAGGGTGCCCGCCGGAATCTCGCGCGCGATCTTCGACATTTCCGTATAGGTGTCGATGCCGCCGGCCCATTCGTTGAGCCGCTCGCGCCATTCTTCCCAGGGTTCCGGGACGTATTGGGGAGAGCACATCTTCTCGGCTTTCTCGATTTCCTCGACGCTCAGGAAGGAGGGGCGGACACCGTTGTTGGCGAAAACCGTATCCGGCAACTGCGGGTCGGAGAAGCCTACGGTATTGATCAGCGCAGCTTCGTTGGCACCTTGAATAAGTGCCTGGGTGAAGTAAGCCGACTCCATCACGGCGTCCTGCAGTTCGCCATCGAGTTTGTCGAAAACCTTGGCGTTCATGCCGCAGTGCTCGGTTCCGCAGAAGAACTTCAGATCAACGCTTTGGGACACCACCGGGGCCATGTTCGCGTATGCCACGGCGGACGCCCAGGTTTCGGCGCCGTCGAGCAGGCCCTGCTTGAGGCCGTCGAGGGTTTCCTCCCAGGCGATGGGAACGGGATTGAGGTTCATCAGCTGCATGGCGATCCGTCCAAGCTGAGTTCCAGTGACCCGGTTCTTAGTGCCGGCCAGTTGCTCGACGCTGGTGACCAGCGGCTTGTCCTTCCATCCGAGGCCAAGCTGGATGCCGCGGAGCTCGCAATGGGTGAACAGGAACTTGACGCCATGGCGCTTTTCGAGGGGATCGCGGAGCAACTGCACGCTCTTCGGATGGTAGAAGAAGTGATACTGCGAGGCGCGCGAGGGAAACATATACGCGTAGTCGAGGACGTTCAGATACGGAGCGGAACTCGCCGAATTCTGCGTCGATGCCGCGAAAACATCGATGATGCCTTGCTGCGCCTTGCTGAGGCAGTTCAACTGCCCGCAAATCTGGTTGTTACCGATGAATTCGATCTGGATCGCGCCATCCGTGCGTTCTTCGAGGTCGCGGGTGAACTCGATAAAGCCGGCACGCTCGATCAGCATGTTCTGTTCGTTGAATCCGGATGCCCCGAATTTCAGCGTGAATTTCGGCTCTTTGCTGAACCGCTTTTCATAGGTGGAGTTGGCGGCTTGGGCCAGTCGCGGAAACGTCACGACGCCGGCGAGACTTCCGGCGGCGAGCAAGGTCGAGGTGATCCCATAGGCCTTGGTAAGCCTCAAGAGATCGCGGCGCGAAATACCCGTGAGTTTTTCCTTGAGCATGGACACCCTCCCAGATGCATAGAATGTATTCAAAAACGAAATTTTATATATCATTATTGCATTATCGATAACTGCGTGCAACAATCTTTTGGTGCGAAATCGAGCACCAAAATGCGCATTTTGCATCACAACCAATACGGGCGTGAGTCCGGGATCGGAACGGGAGGAGCAGAGATGGGAACCGGGTCGGAGCAGGAGTTCGACTATATCGTTGTCGGTGCCGGATCAGCGGGCTGCGTTGTGGCCAACCGTTTGTCTGCGGATCCCGGAAATCGCGTTCTGTTGTTAGAGGCGGGACCCAAGGACACGTACCCGTGGCTGCACATCCCGGTGGGCTATTTCAAGACGATCCACAATCCGAGATCGGACTGGTGCTACGAGACCGAGCCCGACCCCGGCGTGAACAATCGGGTGATCAAGTGGCCGCGGGGCCGCGTGCTAGGCGGTTCCAGCGCCCTCAACGGACTGCTCTACATCCGCGGCCAGAAAGAGGATTACAACGACTGGCGCCAACTCGGAAACGAAGGCTGGTCGTACGACGACGTCTTGCCCTACTTCAAGAAATCCGAGGATCAGGAGCGGGGCGCCAACGACTATCACGCCACCGGTGGGCCGCTGAAAGTCGCCAACATGCGGTTCAGCCGTCCGATCTGCGATTCCTTCGTCGACGCCTGCGTGGAACTGGGCATTCCCAAGAACGACGATTTCAACGGAAGCGATCAGGAAGGCGCCGGCTATTTCCAGCTCAATACCCATAAAGGCCTGCGGTGGAGTTCGGCGACGGCGTTCCTCAAACCGGTCAAGGACCGGTCCAACTTGACGGTTGTGACGGATACGCTGGTGCGCGGCATCCGTTTCGAAGGCAAGAAGGCGGTCTCTGTCGACACCGATGTGGACGGTGTCCGCCAGGGTTTCAAAGCCCGGAAGGAAATCGTGCTGTCGGCGGGCGCCATCGGTTCGCCGCAGATCTTGACCCTCTCCGGTATCGGTGGCGGCGAGACACTGCAGAAACTGGACATCCCCGTCCTCAGCGACCTGCCGGGCGTCGGCGAGAATATGCAGGATCATCTGCAGATCCGCTGCATCTACAAGACCGTGGAACCGACGCTGAACGACGAGGTGAACAACCCGCTGCGCAAAGTGCTGATCGGACTTCAGTTCGTTCTCCAGCGGACCGGGCCAATGACCATGGCTGCAAGCCAAGTGTGCGCGTTCACCAAGTCCCGGCCGGGTCTGGACCGACCGGACATTCAATATCACGTACAGCCGCTCAGTGCCGACAGTCCCGGCGAGGGTCTGCACCGGTTTTCGGCTTTTACCGCCTCGGTCTGTCAACTGCGCCCGGAGAGCCGGGGACGCATTGACGTCATTTCACCTGATCCGCGCGTTTATCCCAAGATCTATGCGAACTATCTCGACTCGCCGGTTGACCAGCAAGTGGCCGTCGACGCCATGAAGCTGACGCGCAGGCTGACAGAAACGAAATCCCTGGCGAAACACATCGCCGAGCACTTGCGGCCGGGAAGGGACGTGCAGACCGATGAGCAATTCCTCGATGCCGCCCGCACGCTCGGAACGACCATCTATCACCCCACCAGCACGTGCAAGATGGGTTCGGATCCCATGGCGGTGGTCGATCAACGCCTTCGCGTGCACGGCGTGACGGGGTTGCGCATCGCCGATGCATCCATCATGCCGAACATCGTTTCGGGCAATACCCATGCGCCCGCGGTGATGATCGGCGAAAAAGTTTCGGACATGATCCTTGAAGACGCCCGCGGCGGGTAGGGTGGCCCCCGAAGTGATGTCGCGGTCGGCACCCGGCCGTTCCACCGGAAGGCCATTGGCATCGCGGCGTTCGAATATCGACGATGGCCGTGGACCCAAATGGCGCTCTCCTGGAGGGAATTGGCGGTTGAACAAAGAGCGCGGTGGAACCGTCTATGGAAATGCTCGACGTTTTGCCATTGATCATCGCCACCTTTGCGCTCGGTGCGACCATCCAGGGAGCGCTCGGGTTTGGTCTACCGCTCACGACAATGTCGCTGCTCTCCATTTTTCTCGACGTTCCGACAGCCGCGGCACTGAACACGCTTCCGATGGTGGCAGGCTTTCTCTTTCAGGCAACGCGCGGCGGCCAGATGCCCAACATAATCCGCCGCTTCTGGCCGGTGTTCATCGCCCTGGCGGCCGGAACTTGGTTCGGAGCGATGCTGATCTCGGTCTTGGACCCCCGGTGGCTTCTCGGCATCCTAGGCGTCATCGTGCTCCTGTTCTGTTTCATCAGCTTTTTCCATCCCGCGCTGCGCCTTTCCCCTCGTATGGAGAGGCCGGTGGGTGCCGCCGTCGGGTTTGCCTCAGGTGTCACCGGCGGCGTATCCACGGTTCATGGTCCGCCCTTGATCCTTTATGTCGTCGCTCTGCGTCTGGAAAGAGAGGATTTTGTCGCGGCGCTCGGCACTTTCTTCTTGCTGGGCAGCATCTTCATGGCGATCGCTTTTATGGAGCAGGGCGTCCTGACCCGCGAAAACGCGCCTTGGTCTCTTGTATGCGTTATACCGGTGCTCGCCTGCATGTGGTTGGGACAGCGTTTGGGCCGTCTGATCGACCGGGATCGGTTCCGCAAAATCGTGTTGTTCGCGCTTTTGCTGCTTGGATTGAATTTACTGAGAAGAGCGGTTTGGTGACCATGATCTACCGTCACCGCTCGTAGGAGGATCGGTATGAGTTACAAGGAACTCTTCGTGCATTTGGACAGCACGGAACGAAGTGACGATCGGCGAGAAATCGCCTTGGATTTCGCCCGCCGATTCGACGCGAGCGTGTTCGGCATGTTTGGCGAATGCGATCCGTACCTCGCAAACCTTGCTTCCAGAAACATCGATGCCATGTTCGTCGAGTCGGCCGCGCGCGCCGAGTCCGTATTCAAGGAGAGAGCCGCGGAGTTTGGCGTGACCGCGCACTGGGAGTCGTCGATTTTTCGGCGGGACAGCGCCCTCATCAAAGCGGTCGCGTTTGCTGCCCGCCATTGCGATCTCGCCGTTCTCGGTCAGCACAATCCGAGCGAAACGGGGTCCGGGATCCCGGCGGAATTGGTGGAGCAGGTGGTCATTCATACCGGGCGACCGTCACTGATTGTTCCGTATTCCGGTGAGCTGGAGGGGATCGGGCGACGGATCATGATCGGATGGAACGCCGGACGAGAGGCGGTAAGAGCCGTGCAAGACGCGCTTCCGTTCCTCCAGGCGGCCCAGGAGGTTACGCTGGTCTCGGTCAACCCGAGGCAAGAGGAGAGAGGCCACGGCGACGTGCCGGGCGCGGACATGGCCCGACATCTTCAGGCCCACGGCGTGACAGCAGGCGTGGAAACGCGCGAGATCGAAGGAATGAGTCCCATGGAGACGTTGCTATCGCACGGCGTGTCGCGCGGCGCCGACCTTCTCGTCGTCGGCGCGCATGGTCATTACGGATTTCCCGATCTGCTGCGCGGAAGCGGCACGAAACACCTCCTCAAGCACATGACCATCCCCGTCCTGATGTCACACTAGAGCGTGCCATCTAAAGGCGCTCGTCGCGGAGGTAGTACCATTTGTAGAGGAAGCGTTGACCGATCCGCCGGAAGGGCGCGAGCGGTTCCCCGGGAAGTTGCGACCTGAAGATCGGCAAATCGAGCTTGTCGCCTTTGCCGGCGATCATTTCCGCCATCCGTCGTCCGCCCTGTGCCGAGTACATGACACCGTTTCCGCCGTAACCAAGGGCATAGAACATGGTTTCTCGCGGAACCGGCTGAACGACGCGCGGCATCATGTCGTGGCTGACGTCGACCCAACCCCACCATGAATAGTCGATATCAATGCCCTTGAGCGCCGGAAACTTGCGGTTCAACCCGTCGAGAAGCACCTTGAGATGGCGCGGATTGGCGGCGTCGGCACCGTGGATGGCGCTGCGGCTGCCGATTTGCACCCGGTCGTCGGGCAGCAAGCGGTAGTAATGGCGCAGCGTCCGCGTGTCGGTAATCACCAGGGTCGAGAGGAAGTTGCAGGCTTCCTTTTCCGCCGAGGTCAGCGGCCGCGTGACGACGGAATTCGACAGGATCGGCATCAGCCGGTTCTTGAGAAGCGGGTGCAATTCCTGGCTGGTATAGCCGCCGGTGGCGACACCCACCGCCCGGGCCCGAACGGTCCCGCCGGGCGTGCGAAGGGAGTGGACGCCGTCGCGCGTCTGCCAACCCGTCACCGGACTGCAGGGATGAACCTTGGCGCCGAGCGCGCGCGCCTTTCTCATGTAGCCGTATGCCAGCTTGAGCGGGTGTACGCCGATGCCCTCGGGTTCGAGCATGGCGCCGACAGCCTCGGCCTCATGGACGTAGTCCCGGTGCAACTCATCCTTTTCCAGGATTCGCGTCTTGTATCCGAAGACCTCGTTGTGAACCCGCACCTCGGACCTAAGCTTTTCCATCGCCTCCGGACGATGGGCGTTATACAGATGCCCGTCGCGCTGTGCATCGCAGTCGATGTCTTCGATCAGATACTTGAAGGTGTCGAAACCTTGCTGGATCTCGGCGTGCATCTTCAAGGCAGTTTGAAGTCCCCAGCGCTGAATCCATTGCGACCGGGTCAGCCGGCCCGACGCATTTTGCGCCTGACCGCCGTTGCGGCTGGTACACCCCCAGACCACTTGATTGGCCTCGAGAACGTGCGCCTTGATGCCGTGCTCTTCGGCCAGGAAGAGGGCGCACGAAAGTCCCGTAAAGCCGGATCCGATAATGGCCACATCCACGTCGATATCTTGGTCGACCGGGCCATCGTCCTCCGGTGGCGCGCCGGCGGTGTCGATCCAATAGGTCGGCGCATAGGCTCGGCCGTGACCGGGATTGATCGCGACCAGGGGATCGTAGCCAGGATCATAGGGGCTTAATTGCCCCGGGTTGACACGCAATTGCTCAGCCATGCGATCGCCCTTTTCTCGAATAGAGCCTGCAAAAACCGGTCCGTCAGCGCCGTTACGGGGAAAGGGGCGGCCGGTCCTTCCGGAAAGCGTTCTTGATCGCGATTTTTCCGTCCCTGAAAGTGAAAATGTCGCACCCCCGGGCTTCGATTTTCGACCCGTCCGCCTTGGTGCCGATGAACGTCCACTCGGAGACACCGTTGTTGCCGGCGACAAAGTGCTGTCCGTCCGCCCACTGAGCGTCGGGGAATGTCGCCCAAACCTGCTCGAACGCATCGCCTACGGCCTTGTGGCCGACAAACTGCGCGCCGTAAACGTCCGGCCCGCCGGCGGCGTTGAAGATGCAATCTTCAGTCATGAAGGAAAGAATGGTTTTGACATCGTGGCGATTGAAGGCGTCCGAAAACGCCGCCAAATCCTGCGCGGTCAATTGCTTGGTGTCACCCGGCATCGGAGTCCTCTTTGTGTTGGTAATTTGGCGGCGGGCTTCAGAGACTCCGTCTCGGGTCCGGAACCGGTCCGAGCACGCCGTTCTCTTATTCTCACGCTAAGCCGGGATGAATAGGTGTGGTAGCGCCAGATAACGGCATTCGCTGGTGCCAGTACCCTGCCGTGGGCCACCTACGCTACAGAGGTCATCAATTGTCGAAGGTGCGTCCGGACTGGGGTTCCAGTTCGTTTATGACGGCGCCGAGTTCACGGATCCCCTGCTCTATGCGTTCTTCGGGGATCGATGAGAACCCAATCCGAAAATGGTTAACGGGGGCATCTTGCATCATGAAGAAAACATCGCCGCGCTCGATCAAAACGCCCCTTTCCTCGGCCTTTCGCGCCAATTGGCGACAGTCGAGCCATTTCGGTCCGTGAACCCAGCAGGACGCGCCTCCCGATACCGGCTCGAAAGTCACCTGGGGCAAGTGGCGGGACAAGGCGTCCGTAAGAACATGAGCGCGCCTGTTGTAAATTTGGGAGAGGCGGCGTGTGAGCGAGTCGTGATGACCGAGTGACAGGAACAGCGAGAACGAGCGCTGAATGAAAGTCGCGGGGTGTCGCACCATCAAGCGGCGAAGCGCGCGTACCTCGCTAATGAGTTCCTTGGATCCGACGATGTAGCCAAGCCGAAGGCCCGGCGCAAAACTCTTCGAGAGGCTGCCGATATAGACAACTCTGCCATTCTGATCGAGGCTCTTGAGCGCGGGTTTCGGTTTTCCCGAATAACAGTTCTCGGTTTCGTAATCGTCCTCGAAAAGGATGATGTCCTCTTCCTCGGCGATCCTCAGCAGTTCCTGGCGCCGCTCCAACGGCATGGTGGCCGTGGTCGGGCATTGATGACTGGGCGTTACGTAGACATAGTCGCAATCACGCAACGGACCATCCGGCACCAACCCCTGTTCGTCAACGCCCAATCCGACCGTGCGGAAGGTGCGGCTGGCAAAAATGTTTCGAGCGTCCGGATAGCCCGGATCTTCAACGCCGACCGTGGTTTGCGCCGTAACCAGAAGATCCGCCAATAGATACAGCGCCTGTTGGGCACCGATGGTAACGACGATTTCGTCGGCGGACGCGCGCAGGCCGCGGCGCGGCAGTACCCGCGTGCGGATTTGTTCAACGAGGGACGAATCATCCCTCGTGATATGGTCCGGCGCCCAGTCGCGGATCTCCATGACGCCCAGCCCTTTCCGGCAGCACTCCCGCCAATCTGCGGTGGGAAAGAGGGACGCGTCGAACTGGCCGTAAATGAATGGATAGGGATAGTTCTGCCAATTGGGGTTCTTTTCGATATTGCGCTGGCTCGAGGGTTTGAAGCGGAATCGCGAGCTCCAATCCCGGGTCGGGGTGTTTGTCGGCGGGGGGGGCGCCTCAAGATCGATCCGGCCTTCCAGGATCTCCGGATTGACAAAATAGCCGCTACGCTCGCGCGGAATGATAAACCCTTCGTCGGCAAGCTGCTGATAGGCGAGCACCACCGTATTTCGGGCGACACCCAGCTGTTCGGCCAACTTGCGGCACGACGTGAGCGACGTGCATGGCGGCAGCTGTTGATCGAGGATGGCGGTGACCATCATCTGACGGATGCGGCTTTGGAGGTTCAATCCCTCCTCACAGCAATCCAAGAAAAGCTGCGACCACATTACCTCCGACGACCGTGACAAACGGTTTGGCATTGTGTGTTCTCCCACAAATAGGGATTTGCGGTCGCGTGACGCCCAACTCCCTGGCGCGCCCTCGCCTCTTCTTGCGTTATTGGCTCATATGGTGGCGCGTTATTTGCCGAACAAGAAAGTTGTTCCTGCTATGGAACGGTGCCGCATTCGGCAGGGACATGTCGACCCTTTAATCTCCAATCTCCGCCCCGCGGCGGTACAGGCGTACGCGCGGCGCCGAATTCTCTCATCAGGGCCCAGATTGGTTCGACCTCGTCGGTCCAGGTGCCGCCGTATCGATACAACGCAATCGACAAATCGGCGCTTACGAGATGATCTTCCAATGAGACGAGATCTCCACCACGGATCTCTTGCTCCACCAGGGACTCCGGCAGCCACGCAAAACCCATTCCTGCCATGGCCAGCTCTTTCACGCCAACCGTGAAGGCCGACTCGCACGCAACGCTGACCGTGTACTTCTCGAGAAGATCGCTGAGGCACTCCCGCTCCACGATACTTCCCAAGTGGCTCTCTCGAGGGAGACGAAGCATCGCTAGATGGCATCCTTCGGCGAGGGTTTCACTGTCATAGAGATTGGGCGCGGAGACCGGTATGAGGCGATCGAGACCGAGGACCAAACGATCCAAGCCGGGCAAAACCTGGTCCACCCGGTCCGCAGGCGTGTCGTAGCACAGCAGCATCTGGGCGGCGCCATCTCTCATCAGATCCGCCCCCACTGCCCGATTGACCGACCGCAGACGGATCGAGAAATCCAGCCGCGCTTCCCTGAGAACGTTAAGCAGTCCCGGAAACACGGTAATGGTCAGGGTATGTTGAGTGGCGATGGCAATTCGATGCCTTGCCTCCTCTTCGCGTTGGATATCGCTCCGCAATTCGAGAATGCGCGCCACGAGCTGTTGAACTTCTGGCACGAATTGAACGGCGTTGGGAAGAAGCTTCACCGGGTAGCTGCTGCGGTCGACCAGTGGAACATCAAGCCACTGTTCGAGCTTCTGAATTCTTCGGGAGAAGGCCGGCTGCGTCACGTTGCGACGCTCGGCGCCCTTGGAGAAACTCCCGCAGTCTGCGAGCGTCAGAAAATCCTCGAGCCACTTCAGTTCCATCTCAACACCCTGTTGATACTTAAACTATGCCGAAAAGTATGAATCATAAACCATATTGGCATTGGACAAAGCATCAACATGTCGTTTCAATTTAACAACAATAATTCTGCCGGCTGGCGCTTTCCAAAACCGTGAATGTTTGAAAAGCCGGAGGTTTCGGCAAGCCGCCGCGAAACGAAGCATCATTCCGGCAGCATAACGTTCCTCGCTGCAACTGGCGAGGAGGTCATGCAAAACCGTATGCATAGGGAGGATGTAGGGTGGATCTATCTCGGTTTCCAAGCGCGAGTTCTGCGTTGCCGAAGCTCTCAAGCAGGGGGTGGACGCGCTCATTACGCGTGGCGCAGTCCAGTCCAAACATTGTCGCCTGACCCCAAAATCTGGGCAGCTTGAGAACCCAAAAGGGAAATCTGCGCTCCAAAAGAGGGGCGCAGGCTAAATACAGCTCTAGAGAGGAGGTACATATCAATGAAGATCATCCGCAGGTCTGTGTTGGCGATGCTGGCCGCACCATTCATCGCCGTGGCCGGGCTGTCGTCCGCTCCGGTCCAGGCCGCCGACGTTGTCATCAAGCTGGCCCATCCAAACGTACCCCAGCATCCGATGGGCGAGGGCTTCGAGTACTTTAAGGAGCTCGTCGAGAAACGCAGTGACGGCGAAATTCGGGTCGACATCTTCGACAGCAGCAAATTCGGCAATTTCGATAGCGTCATCCAGGGTCTGCAGACCGGGCTGCTCCAGATGGGCTCGGCCTCGGGCCCCAACTTGGCGCCGTTTTCCGATGCCTTCCTGATCTTCGACATGCCCTTCCTGTTTCCCAGCTACGAGGCCAGCGATCTGATTACCGACGGTCCAATCGGACAGAACGCCGCCAAGGCTTTGGAGAAAACCGGGATTATCGGTCTCGGTTACATCGAGATCGGCTTCAGGCACGTCTTCAACAATCAACGCCCCGTCGAAAAGCTGGAGGATGCCGAGGGCCTCAAGATCCGGGCCTCCGGCAGCAAAGCCCACGTCGCGACGCTTCAGGCGCTGGGCATGAACGCCACACCGATCGCATGGGGCGAAGTTTACACGGCCCTGCAGCAGAAGACCGTGGACGGTATCGACATCGACCTCAACCTGGCCTGGTTCAACAACTTCCCGGAAGTGAACAAGAACCTGACACTGGTCGGCAGCATCTACAGCCCGCACTTGGTTATGATCAGCAAGATGTTTTACGAAAGCCTCACCCCCGAGCAGCAAGTACTGATCACGGAAGCCTTCGAGGAAATGAAGATTTTCGAGCGTAATAAGATCCGGGAAAACGAAAAGATGATCATCGAGAAGATGAAGGAAAGCGGCGTACAGATCGTCGAGCTCAGCCCGGAAGAGAGGGCACGCTGGGCCGAGGCAACGAAGGTCGTTTACGAGGAATACGAAGACCGCATTGGCAAGGACGTGATCGAAGAGGCCCGCAAAACCATGGCCGGGAAATAGCCACGGCGGCAACTAAGCGATGGCCGGCCGCGGGCCGGCCATCGCCCTTGCGTCACAAACCTGTAGGTGGGGAGGCAGCGTTATGACGGTCAAATCCATCCTGAACCGGATGGAGGAAATCGTGTCCTCTATCTGTCTGGTCGGCATGACCCTGATCATCGGCATGCAGGTCTTCAACCGGTATGTCCTGGAGCAGTCGCTCGACTGGTCCGAAGAACTGGGGCGGTATCTGTTTATTTGGGCGGTGTACGTGGGTTGCAGCTACGCCATGAAGGAAGACCGCCACCTCGAAGTGACGATCATCCGAAACTATGCCAGCCCCCGGGCGAATAAGTTCATTGTCGCCACCACCCTCTTTCTGACGATCGTCTTCTGCCTGTTCTGTGTGGTTTACGGCATCCAGATGATGCAACTCCTGATGACCACCGGACAAAACACGCCGGCGCTGGAGATCAAGATGTACTGGATCTTCGCCGCGGTTCCCGTCGGTCTCGGACTTATGGCTTTGAGAGCCGGTGTACGATTTTGGGAGCTCATTTCCTCCAAGGAACCGCCGGCCGCCTTCGACCCGACAAAATCAATATAGCGGGGCGGATCGGACGTATGGATGCCAAATGTCCGATCTAGACCACTAGCTGGAGCTTTGCCATGGCAACGACGGTCGTCCTCATTTTCGTCTTTCTGGCGGTTTTCCTCATCCTCAGTGTGCCCATCGGGGTCGCCATCGGCCTGAGTGTCCTCGTCGGGATGTTCGCCGGGAACATGCCCTCGGCGTTTCTCATTCAGAAGATGATCACCGCTCTGGATGCCTTCCCGCTCATGGCCGTTCCGTTTTTCATCATGGCCGGCGAAATCATGCAGAAAGGGAGCATGGCTCAACGGCTGCTGGAATTGTCGCGATGCCTGGTGGGGCACATCACCGGCGGTATGGCCCACATCTCCGTGCTGACCGCCATGTTCTTCGGCGCCCTCAGCGGCTCGGCGCCGGCCACGGTTGCCGCGGTGGGGGGCATTATGATTCCCTCCATGAAGAAGGAGGGCTACGACCTGCCATACGCGACGGCGGTGAACACGTCGGCGGGCTGCCTCGGGGTGATGATTCCGCCCAGCGTACCGCTGATTATTTACGGCACGACCGCCGGCGTATCGGTGGGCGACCTTTTCATTGCCGGCATTGTTCCCGGCATTTTCGTCGGCATCTTCTTGATGGTGACGTCGTATATCATCGCCAAAAAGCGCGGCTACAAGGGTACGGGAGAGCGGAGCTCGGTTAACGAAACCCTGGTTGCCCTGAAGAACTCCATACACGCACTTTTGGTGCCGGTCATCGTGCTCGGCGGCATCTACGGCGGTATCATGACCCCCACCGAGGCGGGCGTCGTGGCCGTGATCTATTCGTTTCTCGTGGAAGGTGTTCTTCTCCGTCATCTGACCTGGCCCCAAGTATGGGAAATCCTCAGGAGCACGGCGCTCACGACCGCAACGATCTTTCTTGTCGTGGCGACGGCGACCGCGCTCGGGCAAATACTGCTGTTCAACAACGTGCCGGACATGATGGTGAAGTTGCTCGTGGGGATTACCGATAATCCATACCTGCTCATTCCCATCATCATCGTCTTCCTGATCGTCATGGGCACGTTCATGGATGCCTTGGCCAATATCCTCATCCTGACGCCCCTGCTGCTCCCCGTGGTCAAACACATCGGAATGGACCCGGTGCATTTCGGAATCGTGATGATCGTCACCGTGTCCATGGGTTTCCTCACCCCTCCCGTGGGGGTGAACCTGTTCGTCGGCTGTGGCATCAGCAAAATCAGCATCGAGCGGCTGAGCGTCGCGGTGCTGCCGTTCCTGGGCGCCATGATCATCGCCGTGCTGTTCTTGGTCTTCGTGCCCCAGCTTAGTCTAGGACTTCTCGGTCTCAAGGGATGATCACCCCAAATCTCGCAAATGACGTTTGGGGAAAGAATCATTCATGACCGTTTTGGCGCCCGATCCGATGGTCCACGGGGGCCTCGCGGAATTCGCCGCTAGGTTCCGGCGGCGAGAAATCACCGCGCGGTCGACGGCGGAGATCTACCTCGACCGGATCGCCGCCTTGAATCCCAAATTGGATGCTTACATCCACGTGGCTGGTGACAGCGCTCTCGAAGCGGCAAGCGGTATCGACCGGCTGTTGGCTGCGGGTACCGACCTCGGCCCCCTTATGGGCGTACCGGTGGCCATTAAGGACCTTTTCGCCGTCACCGGTATGCCGACCCGGGCGGGTTCCAATTTGGACCTGACTGACTGCATCGGGCCCGAGGGCGGCTTCGTGAAGGCGCTGAAACGCGCCGGGTGCGTCATTCTCGGCAAGACCAGAACGATCGAGTTCGCGGCGGGCGGCCAGAACGTCATCCATCCGACCCCGTGGAACCCCAGCGACCTGGAAACCAAGCGGACACCGGGGGGCTCCAGTCACGGTTCGGCCGTGGCCATGGCCGCAGGCCTTTGCGGCTTCGCCGTCGGTTCGGACACCGGCGGTTCGGTGCGGGCACCCGCGGCGCTGTGCGGGGTATTCGGCCTGAAGACCACTTATGGCCTGTGGCCGCTAGACGGAATATTCCCGCTGTGTCCGAGCATGGATACCGTGGGTATTCTGACCCGGTCGGCGGCGGATGCCGCATTGGTCTACACGGCGCTTTGCGGGAACAGGCCCTCGCCTCTTCCTTCCCTCTCCGGGGTGAGACTAGGTCTGCCTGACACTTATTTCTTCGACGACCTTGATCCTGAGGTGGCGTCCTGCAGCGAGACCGCCCTTTCGCTGTTGGAGGAAGAAGGCGCACGATTGGTCCCCGTCGCATTCCCGGAAGCGGAAGAGATTATCGAGGTGTTCTCCGGTTTGGTCTCCGCCAACCTGCTCGCGACGTTGGGCCGGGACCGATTCCTCGCCAGCCGCGAGTCCATCGACCCTGTTGCCGTCAACCGGCTCATGACGGCGTTCGACTTGCCCGCGACGGAATACATCCGTCTTTCCCGCCGTCGCGAGTACCTGGCCCGCATCTGCGGGGAGCGCTTGGCCGGGCTGGACGGTTTGCTGTGTCCGACGGCGCCGCTGCTGCCCCGTCTCGTGTCCGAATGCTCGACAACGGAGACCGCGAGCGACTTCACCGCCAGGTCACTTCGCAACACAAGGCCCGCAAACGTCTGCAATCAGTGCGCCGCCAGCATCCCGATCCACGCCCTGGGCTCCCGACTGCCGGTGGCGCTGCAAGTTTCGATGAGCCCAAACCGAGAGAAGAGACTGCTGGCAATGGCGATGGCTATCGAGGAACGGATTGGACAAACCGCCTGAACACCTTAGTGATATCGAAACTATGTCGAAAAGTATGAATCATGAAAAATATTGGCATTGGACAAACCACCAACATTTCGTTTCAATTCACCAACGATGGCTCCGCCGACAGGTGCTGCGTGAAGCCATGAGTGACTGAAAAGCCTATAAAATCGGTGGACAGTTGCGGAACGAAGCATGAACGGTTCAGCAGAAGATTTCTTGCTGTCCCAACCGCTGTCGCCATGCAAAACTGTATGTATAGGGAGGATTGAAGGTGGATCTATCTCGGTTTCCAAGGTTGAGCTTCGCGCATCTTCCGACGCCGCTGGAACCCATGGAGAACCTCACGAAGAAACTCGGCGGGCCAAACCTTTGGATCAAGCGAGATGACTGCACCGGACTGGCCAGCGGCGGCAACAAGACGCGCAAGCTCGAGTATTTGATGGCGGACGCCGTGGACAAGGGCGCGGACACCATCATCACGCAGGGTGCCACGCAGTCCAACCACGCGCGGCAAACCGTTGCGATCGCGTCGCGGATGGGAATGGAATGCCATATCCTTCTAGAGGACCGCACCGGCAGCAAGGAGAAGAATTACAATTACAACGGCAACGTCTTTCTGGATTTGCTGTTCGGCGGCAAGCTGAGCAAGCGTCCGGCGGGTGCCGACATGGACGCCGAAATGGCCGATCTGGCGGAACAATTGCGGCGAGAGGGCCGCACGCCCTACATCATCCCCGGCGGCGGCTCCAACGAAATCGGCGCCCTCGGCTACGTGAACGCGGCGTTGGAGTTGGTTGAACAAGCCGCGGCGATGAACCTGCGCATGGACCATGTCGTGCACGCCACCGGCAGCACCGGAACGCAAGCGGGGCTGGTGACCGGTTTACAGGGGGCGGGCAGTGCCGCTCACCTTCTCGGTATCGGTGTCCGCGCCCCGAGACCAAAGCAGGAAGAGAACGTCTTCAAGCTGGCACAGAAGGTGTGCGCGCATATCGGCCAGCCGGACCTTGTCAAGCGAGAGCACGTGGTCGCCAATTGTGATTATGTGGGTGACGGATACGGCCTGCCCACCGATGGCATGGTCGAGGCGGTGACCATGATGGCGCGATTGGAGGCCATCCTTCTCGATCCCGTTTACTCCGGTAAAGGCATGGCGGGCCTGATCGACCTGATCCGCAAGGGGCAGTTCGAAAAGGGCGAGAACGTGGTGTTCATTCACACTGGCGGAAGCGTCGCATTGTTCGGATACCCCCACGTGTTTTCGTTTCCCGATTACCGAGCGTCCGTTTCGCAATCGGCCGCCTGACAAGGAAATGGCGATGGAGCATGTCAAGAAGGCCGCGGCTGTCAGCGAGGAAGAAGACGCCGCCATCCGCGAGGTCGTCGAGGGTGTGCTCAAGGATATCGAGAAACGCGGCGAACCGGCGGTTCGCGAATATGCGGAAAAGTTCGACAACTGGACTGGTGACTTCCTCCTCTCTCAGGAGAAGAAGGCCGCTTTGACCGCGTCCGTACCGGACGCGGTCAAAGCGGACATCCAGTTCGCGCACAAGCAGGTGTCGGGCTTTGCCCTTGCCCAGAAAGAAAGCCTCCAAGAATTCGAGATTGAGACGGAAAGGGGCGTTCGTCTGGGCCAGCGCGTGATGCCGGTCCAGTGCGCGGGCTGCTACGTTCCCGGCGGGCGCTATGCCCATGCCGCCTCGGCGATCATGAGTGTCGCCACCGCCAAGGCCGCCGGCGTTCCGTTCGTTGTCGCGTGCTCGCCGCCCCGCGGCGACAGCATCAACGCCGTCGTCGCCTATGCGCTCGACTTGGCCGGCGCCGATATCATTCTCGAGATGGGCGGTATTCACGCCATCGCGACCATGACGTACGGCCTGTTTACGGGGCGGGAGGCGGATATCATCGTCGGACCGGGAAACGCCTATGTGGCGGAGGCCAAGCGCATCTTGTTCGGACGCGTAGGCATCGATGTGTTCGCCGGCCCGACCGAGTCGGCCATTATCGCCGACGCAAACGCCGATCCCATGACCATCGCTGTCGATTTGGTTTCGCAGGCCGAGCACGGCCCCAACTCCCCCGTCTGGCTGTTCACCGAGTCCCGCGATCTGGCCGACCGAGTGCTTGCGGTGATGCCCCGAGTGATCGCCGACATGCCGAACGCCGACGTGGTCGGGGCGGCCTGGGAAACCCATGGCGAAATCATCGTTTGCGACAGTCGCGAAGAAGTGGTCGAGGTCAGCGATCGATATGCTTCCGAGCACCTGCAGGTGATGACCAGCGATCCCGACTGGTGGCGTGATCATCTCAACAACTACGGTTCGCTTTTTCTTGGCGAGGGCAGCACGGTTTCGCACGGCGACAAGTGTTCGGGCACGAACCACATCCTGCCGACGCGCCGCGCCGGTCGCTACAGCGGTGGCCTCAATGTGCACAAATTCATGAAGGTCCTGACCTACCAGGAGCTGAACGAGGAAGCGAACAAGCGCTTCAGCGCCGTTGCATCGCGGATTTCCCGGATCGAGGGAATGGAGGGTCACGCACGCGCCTGCGACTGGCGGCTCCGCAAGTACTTTCCCGACGAATCCTGGGACTTCGAAGTCTATAATCAGGAACGCTACGGCTGAGCGCGGTCGAAATGGGTTCGATGAAAACGTTCACCAAGTCATTCACTCAGCAAGAAGCGATCCCAGAAGCTGCGATCGAGCAGGCGGTGCGGGTCCTGCGGTCCGGACGTTTGCATCGCTACAACGCCGAACCCGGAGAGACCACCGAAACCGAACTTCTGGAGCAGGAGTTCGCGGCCTACATGGGCGTGCCCTACTGTCTGGCGTGCGCATCGGGCGGGTATGCCATGCACATCGCGCTGCGGAGCGCCGGATTGCAGCCGGGCGACAAGGTGCTGTCCAATGCCTTCACCTTGGCCCCGGTTCCCGGCGCGATCCACAATGCGGGTGGCGTGCCGGTCCTTGTCGAAACCAATGACGACTACACGGTCGAGCTGGATCACCTTCGCGACGTCGCCGCCAATTCCGATGTCCGCTTCTTCTTGCTGTCGCACATGCGCGGGCACATCGGCGACATGGATGCCATTGTCGGGATCTGCGAGGCCAACGGCATCGTGCTGATCGAGGATTGCGCCCACACCATGGGAGCGCGCTGGCGCGGACGGCTCAGCGGTACATTCGGAAAGGTGGCCTGTTTCAGTACGCAGACCTACAAGCATATCAACTCGGGCGAAGGCGGCCTGCTCGTAACGGCCGACCCGGAGCTCGCCGCGCGTGCCGTGCTCTATTCCGGGTCCTACATGATGTTCGAGCGCCATATGGCGGCACCATCAGCCGATGAAATCGCCAACGTTCGCCTCACCACCCCCAATTACAGCGGCAGGATGGATAACCTTCGCGCCGCGATCTTGCGTCCCCAGCTCCAGGCACTGGACGAACAGTGCGTCCGCTGGAACCGGTTGTACGCAGCCGTCGAACGGTGGCTGAAGAGTGCCCCCGGGGTCTTCGTCCCGGTTCGCGCCGCGCACGAGCAGTTTGTCGGCAGCTCCATCCAGTTCTCGCTACTGGGATACTCCGAGAGCGAAATGCGGCGTTTCATCGAGCTTTGTTCAAGGCGTGGCGTTCAGATCAAATGGTTCGGGGACGAGGAACCACGCGGTTACACCAGCCGCTTCGACAGTTGGCAATATCTGGATGGGAGCGACGATCTTCCGGGAACCCGGCAAGTGCTCTCCATTCTGTGCGATTTGCGCCTGCCGCTGACCTTCGACGAGGCGGATTGCGACGTCATCGGCGAAATCATAACGGATTGTGTTGGCGAAATCCGGCCGGTCAAGGACCTGGCGATATGAGCGAGAAAACGGTTGGCGTGATCGGTGGAATGGGGCCCGACGCGACCGTCGAATTGATGCGCCGGGTCATCGCGTCCACGCCCGCCACGGACGACGCCGATCACATCCACATGATCGTCGACAACAATCCCAAGGTTCCTTCAAGGATAAAGGCGCTGATCGAGGGCACCGGTGAAAACCCGGGTCCGACCATTGCCGAAATGGCGCGGCGCTTGGCCAACGCCGGAGCGGACTTCCTCGTCATTCCCTGCAATACAGCGCATTACTACTATGATTACGCGGCGGAGGCTGTGTCGGTTCCGGTGGTTAATCTGGTCGATTTGACCGTGTCGACAGTTCTTGCCGGGTTAACCAAGCCAAAGCGCGTTGGCATGTTGGCGTCTCCGGCGGTCCGGCTTGTGGGCATTTTCGATCAGGCTTTTCGTGATCATGCGATCGAGGTCGTTTACCCAGAACTGGAAGACCAGTTGCTCGACGTCATCAAGGCGGTGAAGGCCGGACGGGTCGATGCGTCCGATGAAGCGGCATTCAACGCGGTCGCCGAGAAACTCGGAACCGAAGCGGTCGACTGTCTTGTCATTGCCTGCTCCGAACTGTCCGTGATCCCTGAGTGCCTGCAATCGCGTCTACCCGTGTTCGACACCCTCACCATTCTCTCCGATGACATCATCGCGCGAGCCAAGGGAGCCGGTGCAACGGACGAGAGCGAACAGACCGCCGCGCGGAGGACCGGGTGATGACCGCCACGTCCAAGTGCCAAGGGATTTTGCGCTGGTCCAATTCAAACATTCGGTCTGGCCCTACGGCAACATATGGAATGCGTGGTAACGATTATTGCAACAGGTGGAACAGACGTAAGAGCTGGAACAGAGACGGATTTCCGGTGCTTGTGCACCGGAATTCAATAACAGAGCGCGCATGTCTCGGAGTGGTGCTTGAGCGATCGGCACCGGTTCGGTTCAAAGCAGTGCCGTACGCGTGACGACGGGTGGGCTGAGGGTAGATAGCCGGGACTTATCGGCATAGCCAAGGCAATCAATCGCACGTGACCACGAAGTGGCAGCTAGTTCTTGGGGAACGGATGGCGGTGATTGGGAAACCAATTCAAAGACGGAGATCATCGAGACTCGGAGCCGCATCCTCGCGCCTGCAGACAAACACGGCTGCTTTTTACGTCAACGGGTCGTGAACTAAACGAGGAGTGGAAAATGAAACCTGGAACTTGTGCTCGCATGGTGTGTGCGGCGGCGGTACTCGCACTGTTTACCAGTACCGGCGCGGAAGCGAAGACATTCAAGATGGCGCTCGGCGACGCGGCCGGCGGCACGCAAGACGCAGCCGGCAAGAAGTTCGCCGAAGTGTTCGCGGAGAAGACAGGCGGCAAGCATGACATCGCCATGTTCCACAACGGCCAGCTCGGCAGCGAGCAGGATACCGTCAACGATGCCGCGATGGGATTGCTGGACTTTTCCGTTTTGGCGATCAACAACATCACGCCTTTTTCGCCGACCGTCGGCGTCTTGACCCTTCCCTATATGATTCTCAGCTTGGACGAGGCAGTTAAGCTGACCCAAGGCGACGTCGGAAAGGAACTCGTGGAAAACACGATCCGCGATGCCGGCGTGCGTATCGTCGGATGGTCCTACGCGGGATACCGGGTGCTCTCGAACTCCAAGAAGCCGATCAAGACCATGGAGGACCTCAGTGACATCGTGGTCCGGGTTCCCAAGAACGAGATCATGATCGACACCTACAATTCCTGGGGCAATAACCCGACGCCAATGGCCTGGTCCGAGACCTTCACCGCCCTGCAGCAGGGCGTGGTGGATGGGCAGGACACGCCATACATCACCATCCACGCCATGAAGTTCTATGAGGTGCAGAAGTACATCACGAACCTTCGCTACCTCTTCCTGCTGGAGCCGATTGTCATCAGCGAAGCGGTTTTTCAGGAGCAAGACGCCGACGTCCAGAAAGCGATCCTCGAAGCCGGTGCCGAGGCAACGAAGTTCAGCGCGCAATATTTGGTCGACACCGAGGAGAAGCTGAAAGCGGACCTGATCGCCAGAGGCATGCAGATCGACGACCCGGCCAACGACGAAAAGGAATGGATCGAAGCGGCAACCACCGAAGTCTGGCCGAAGTATTACGATAGCATCGGCGGCAAAGATAAGCTCAATGCGATCTTAACGTCTCTGGGGCGGCCCACGGTCGAATAAGGGTCCATCCTAGGGCGAATTCATTTTGCCGAAGAGCGCTCCGCGGGTCGGTCGGTGCGCCGGCCCGAGGGGCTCGCGGAGCGCATCTTTCAAAGGCGAGGAGGCAGAAAGTGGCACATACCATTTATCGGGTTCTCGACAACATAGAGAGCTATATCTGCCGTACATTGCTGGCGCTCTTTGTCATTTTGCTGTTCGCCCAGATTATCTCGCGAGAGCTCTTTGGGTACTCGTTCTCCTGGAGCGAGGAACTCGCGACGTACATGTTCGTCTGGTTCGTATTCTTCGGGGCCAGCTACGCGGCCAAACTCTACGCTCACAACCGCGTAACCTTTCAATTCAACAAAATGTCAAAGAAGACGGCGGACATTATTGAGGGTATTGCCGATCTATTCTGGATCGCATTCAACATTTACTTCATTTATCTAAGTTTCAATTTCGTTTTCTTCAAAATGAACCTCTTCTGGAAGTCCCAGACTTTGGGCATTCCGATGAAGTACATCTACATGATCCTGCCGATCGCTTTCACCCTCATGACCATCAGAATCATCCAGGCAAACTACCTAAAGCTGGTCAAGGGCATCGACGTGCGAGACCCCGAGAAAGCGGAAGTCGAAAAGATGATCAAGGAAGGCAAAGAATAAGCTTCGTTGAGTTGCCGCCGAAGAGGGATTGGGCGGCATAGGAAAGACGCGGTGGTAAATCCGCTTTCTGGGAGAGTAGTTCAATGGAAACGACCATCGTATTTATCCTATTCGGGGCCTTCTTGGGCCTCCTGCTCATCGGCGCACCCATTACGGTGGCGTTGGGCGTCTCTGCGATGATTTCCTTTCTCTATCTGGGCGAAAATCCCATCAAGTTCGTTCAGATCGCGTTCACCTCCGTCGGATCCTTCCCCTTGATGGCGCTGCCGGCGTTTATCCTCGCCGGTGCCCTGATGGAGGCGGCGGGCATATCGAGACGGCTGGTCAATGTCGCGGAGAGTTTCGCCGGCCCCTTCACCGGCGGTATTTCGGCGGCGGCGGTCTTCGCCTGCCTGTTTTTCGGCGCGATCTCCGGTTCCGGTCCGGCCACCACCGCGGCGGTCGGGATGCTGATGATCCCGGCCATGATCGATCGCGGCTACGATAAAGGTGTTGCCTCCGCGGTCACCGCATCCTCCGGCAGTCTTGGAATCATCATTCCGCCGTCAATCCCCATGGTGATCTTCGGCATTTCGGCGCTGGGCATGCAGCCACCGCCCGAAGCGGTCGAGAAATTCGGTATTTTCCAGTCGGTCTCGATCCCGAAACTCTTCATTGCCGGCGTGTTTCCGGGCCTCGTATTTGCCGGCAGTATCCTGGTGATGAACTACATCATCTGCAAGAAAAAGGGCTACGCTGGTTCTGACGAGAGTTTCTCGTTCCGGAACACGCTCTGCACGCTCTACAAGAGTATTTGGGCCTTGCTGGCGCCAATCGTGATTCTGGGCGGCATCTATTCGGGTTTCTTCACGCCCACGGAGGCGGCGATCGTCGCCATCTTCTATACCTTGGCCATTGGTTTTCTGGTTTACCGCGAGCTGGAACTCAAGGCCGTCTTCCGGTCCCTTGAAACGACTACATGGTTGACGGGTCGCGTGCTGCTGATCCTCTTCACGGCGACGGTCTTCGGCCGATTGCTGGTGGAGAACCAAATTCCCGCAATTATCGCCGAGGCGATGCTGAGCGCGACCGAGAACATCTATATTATCTGGGCCATGCTGATTTTTTTCTTGCTCTTCGTCGGCATGTTCATGGAGACGCTGGCGACGATCTTGATCCTTACCCCGGTGCTGCTGCCGATTGCCTACAGCCTCGGCATCGATCCGATCCACTTCGGAGTCGTGATGGTTTGTGCGCTTGGCATCGGGTTCCAAACCCCGCCGCTCGGCGAGAACCTCTTCATCGCCTCCGGCATCTCCAACATTTCGATCGAGGAGATTTCCGTCAAGGCCCTGCCATTCGCCGCGATCAATGTTGTCGCGGTGTTCATCATCGCCTTTTTCCCGGAGATCACGCTTTGGCTTCCGCGGGCGTTCGGTTACTGACCGGGGCGGCCCGTGGCACATGATGAAGATCGAGCAGGTAAGACAAAAACAGGAGACATAACAAGATGATATCGGGACTGGAACGCATTCTCTATGCCACCGATCTGGGTCATAACTCCGATTACGTCTTCAGTTATGCGTCCTATCTGGCCAAGTTGACCGGCGCCGAACTTCACCTGCTGCATGTCGTTGCGGAACTGTCCGATGACGTGAAATTTACTCTGCAGGCCTATGTCATGGACAAGAAGGCCCGACATTCGATCCTGGATGAGCGGGTGAGCAAGGCCCGAGCGTTGTTCAAAGAGCGCCAGGATGATTACTGGGCGCATCAGACGCTCGAGGACCAGAAGGTTCGGGAGCAAATAAAGTCCGTCACGGTTTGCGAGGCTTTCGCCCCGGAACAAATCCTCAAGACAGCCAAGCAATACAACTGCGATCTGGTGGTTATCGGCGCGCATGCCAGGGGATTTACCCATACTTTTCTCGGAGGTGTCGCGGAAAAGGTGCTCCGCCGGTCGCGGATCCCCAGCATGGTTGTCCCGTTACCCGAGGAAGATTGAGCTGCGTTAAAAGGCTTTTTTCGTGCGACAGACCCGCTAAGAAGGGAGGATGGAATGAAACGGGTTTTTGCAACACTCCTCATTTCTGCGGCGACGCTGATTGCGGTGCCGGGCTTAGCGGCTGCCGACGACCTTAAAGAGATCACTGTCGCCTATTTCCTGGAATGGCCTACGGCGAACCAGGTCGCCCAAGCCGAGAAGTGGTACGACGAGGCGCTGGGCGTCAAGGTCAACTGGCGTGCCTTTGATAGCGGCAAGGACATGGCGGCGGCCATGGTCGCGGGCGAGGTGCAGATCGCCTATTCCATGGGTATCGTTCCTTTCGCAGTCGCCGTTTCCGAGGGTGCTCCGTTGAAGACCGTCGGCGTGGCCCTTTCCTATGCCGAGAACGATAACTGCGTGGTTTACAAGAAAGCCGCCATCGACAAGGCCAACGCCCATGAACTGGAGGGCAAGAAGGTTGCCGTCCCGGTCGGCACGGTCACCCACTACAAGATGCTCCGTACTCTGGATCATCTCGGCGTCGATGCGAGCAAACTGGATTTGGTCGACATGGTTTCGGCCGACGCCGCCAAGGCGTTTATCCAAGGCGATCTGACCATGGCGTGCGGCTGGGGCGGTCCTCTCAGGCGTATGAAGGGACACGGTTGGGAGCTGATGACCGCTAAGGAGCAGGAAGCAATCGGCATTCGTGTGTTCGACGTTATCGCCGTGACAAATGATTTCGCTGAGCAGCATCCTGACCTCGTGACGAAGTTTCTCGAGGTCACGGACAAAGCGATCGACTATCTGGAGGATAACCCGGAAGAGGCCAAGCCGGTCATCGCCCAAGCCGCCGGCATGGATCTAAAAGAGTCCAATATCGTTCTATCGCTCTTTGAGTTTCCGACCCGCGATGACCAGGTTTCCGAGCTCTGGCTGGGCGGCGGCGTCCAGTCCTTCATGAAGGAAGTGGCGGACTTCTACGTCGAGCGCGGGGAAATAGCGGCGGCGTTGCCGGATTATGCGCCGGTGGTCGACACCAGCTTCTACGAAAAGGTCGAATAATCATCGGGCGTTGCAGTCTGTGGTGCCTGACATTGCGCCGCGTGACCATGGCCTTTTATACCAACGGTCATTATTAGCGACCGTTGGTATTAACGGCGCTCCTGGTAAACTTGGGCAGAGAGACCTTCTTGCCGCCCGCCGTTGGAGCCGTTTGTGGAATTCGTCGATTCGCTGGCCTTGATCCTCCTTGCTTTCGCCGTCGGCGGGACCATCAAGGGGATGCTCGGGTTCGGCATGCCGCTGACCACCATGTCCCTGCTTTCGACGTTTCTCGATGT
>CAKZLS010000398.1 GCA_937127205.1 uncultured Rhodospirillales bacterium | reverse complement strand
CCCAGACACGAAGCGGCTGCGCACCTACCTGGCGGCGCTCAACCCTGAGCCTCTGATTGCCGCATGGAACAGCCTGATCGACGCCGATTACCGAGCAGTACTTCCGAGCATCACCGTGCCGGCGCTTCTGGTGTACGGCTCGGAGAGCAACTACTACGGCGCCGCGACCGCCCATTATGTGGAGCAAGCGATTCCGGGGGCAACGCTGCTTGTTTACGAGGGCGCGGACCACTCGCCCCACATCTGCCAGCCCCGGCGCTTCGCCGACGATCTTAAACGGTTCGCCGGCGACGCTCCGCCATCCAGCGTTGGGTTACCTGGACGTGGAACGGCGGCCATATAACGATTGACACAATTGGACCCCGGCGGAGCGCAGATAGCAAAACCAACCTCGCCAGAGCACCATTGCAGTGGCGGAATGGTATCCGTCGGCATTGGCATTTTCAGGAGTTTTCGGCTATTATGAACGTCTGGTTATAGCGGAGGATATTCGACATGAGTCTACACGAGAGGATCGAGTCACTTAAAGCGAAACATCATGCCCTTGAAGTCGCGCTTGAAGAAGAACACAACCGACCGCATCCAGACGACATTGAAATTTTGCGAATTAAAAAGCAAAAGCTCCAAATCAAAGACGAATTAGCTAACCTATCCGCCAAGCAATAACGGCCTACCAGCTAACAACTCTCCATCGGATCGCCCTATGGAGGGGCATATCAGCCGACAGTGAATGCCTGCTGCGCGTTAATGTTGGAAATAAATAACGCGGGTTCAGATGGTTTCCCTCAGGGGGTTTGCGCTTTCTCTCTGAGCTTGAATTTCTGCACCTTACCCGTTGATGTTTTTGGAATTTCTCCGAAAACCACTTTTGACGGGCATTTGTAGTGCGCGAGGTTTGCGCGGCAGAAGCCGATCATGGCGTCGGCGGTAACGGCCTCGGCCGACGGTTTGAGTTCGACAAAGGCACATGGCGTTTCGCCCCACTTCGGGTCCGGCTTGGCCACGACCGCCGCCAGGAGCACCGCCGGGTGGCGATGCAGTACATTTTCCACCTCGATCGACGATATGTTTTCGCCGCCGGAAATGATGATGTCTTTCGAACGGTCCTTCAATTGAAGGTACCCGTCGGGGTGCATCACGCCGAGGTCGCCGGAATGGAACCAACCGCCGGCGAACGCCGCGTCGGTTGACTCCTTGCTCTTCAGATATCCTTTCATCACCACATTGCCACGGAACATAACCTCTCCCAGCGTCTCGCCATCGGCGGGCACCGGCGTCATGGTTTCGGGGTCCATCACCGACAGCCCCTCAAGCACGTGATAGCGCACCCCCTGACGCGCGTTCAGAGAAGCCTGCTCCTCCACGGGCAGGTCGTCCCACTCCTCCTGCCATGAGCACACCACGGCGGGGCCATAAACCTCTGTCAGTCCGTAGACATGGGTCACCCTGAACCCCATTCGCTGCATCGCTTCCAGCGTCGACGAGGGTGGCGGCGCTGCGGCGGTCATCACCTTCACTTCCTGATCAAAGGGTCGACGCTCGTTTTCCGGGGCATTGACGATCATGTTCAAAACGATGGGCGCGCCGCAGAAGTGGGTCACCTTGTGTTCGGATAGAGCGGCATATACCGTTTCGCCGGTGACCTGACGGACGCAGATGCTGGTTCCCGCGATCGCCGCCATCGTCCAAGGAAAACACCACCCGTTGCAATGGAACATGGGCAGGGTCCACAGATAGACTGGATGGTGCGCCAGGTCCCATGCGAGCACGTTGCCGGTGGCGAGCAGGTAGGCACCGCGATGGTGGTAAACTACGCCCTTCGGATCGCCGGTTGTGCCCGACGTATAGTTCAAGCTGATCGCTTGCCACTCGTCCGAGGGCGGACGCCACGCGAAGTCCGGATCTCCCGTTTCGAGAAACGCCTCATAGTCCATCTCCCCCAACGCCGGGCCGCGCACCTTTGCCTCGGGATCATCGATGTCGATAACGATGATCTCGCGTTCGACTCGTTTGAGCGCCGGTCCCATCAGGTCGGCGAACTCACGGTCGGTGATGAGCACGCGCGCACCGCCGTGGCTGAGGCAGAAGGCGAGCGTCGCGGAATCCGCGCGGGTGTTGAGAGCATTAAGGACCGCTCCCGTCATCGGGACACCAAAATGCGCTTCGTAAAGTTCCGGCGTGTTGGCCGCCATGACGGCGACGGTATCGCCCTCGCCGATCCCGCGCGCGGCCAGAGCTGATGCCAGACGGCGGCAGCGGGCGTAGGTTTCCTCCCACGTGTATCGCCGCGATCCATGAATAACGGCGGGATGGCGGGGATGGACCAGGGCCGCCCGCTGAATGAATCCGAGCGGTGTCAGCGCCGCGTGGTTGGCGGGGTTTTTATTCAGATCGGTTTCGAAAGGGTTGACAGGTACTGTGCTGGCGTTCATAGGGCGTTGACCGGTCCTGGTGGCATTTTGCCGTTGTGATTGGTTCCCGTTAGTGATGGGCACATTGCCATAATCGGGCTTTGCAAAAAATGTCATTTTGCATCACATTGCCGTTCCCGCGGGCTTGCGGGTCAATCCCGTCCGACACCATGAGACGGGGCAACAACTCTAACCAAGGTGAAGGGGAGGACCATGAGCGGACCTTACGAACAAGAATATAATCGATCAATTCAGGACCCGGAGGGTTTCTGGGGCGAACAAGCCGAGCAAATCGACTGGATCAAGAAGTGGGACAAAGTCCTCGACGACTCCAATAAACCATTTTACCGCTGGTTTAGCGGCGGAGTGGTCAACACCTGTTACAACGCGCTGGATCGCCACGTTGAGGCCGGAAACGGCGACCGTCTGGCGCTGATTTATGACAGCCCGGTAACCGGCAACACCGTACGCAAGTACACCTTCAGTGAGCTGCGCGACGAAGTCGCCAAGTTCGCCGGAATCCTCACGGCTCAGGGCGTCGGCAAGGGCGATCGGGTCATCGTTTACATGCCGATGGTGCCGGAAGCCGCGGTCGCCATGCTGGCGTGCGCTCGGATCGGCGCCGTCCATTCGGTCGTCTTCGGTGGCTTTGCCTCCAATGAGCTCGCTGTCCGGATCAACGACGCAAAACCGAAGGTAATCGTTTCGGCTTCTTGCGGTGTCGAGGGCGCCAAGGTGCTCGCCTACAAGCCGCTGCTCGATGGCGCCATCGAACTTTCGGATGCCAAACCCAGCAGCACGATTATCCTGCAGCGGCCGCAGGGCCCCTGCGAGCTCAAGCCCGGTTTCGACATCGACTGGCAGGAAGCGATGGCCACGGCCACGCCCGCCGATTGCGTTCCGGTAGCGGCAACCGATCCGCTGTATATCCTCTATACTTCCGGCACCACCGGTGAACCCAAAGGCGTCGTCCGTGACAATGGCGGCCATCTGGTCGCGCTGAACTGGACCATGAAAAACATCTACAACATGGACGCCGGCGAAGTGTTCTGGGCGGCTTCCGACGTGGGTTGGGTGGTTGGCCACTCTTACATCGTCTACGCGCCGCTGATCAAGGGATGCACCACGGTATTCTACGAGGGCAAGCCCGTCGGCACCCCCGACGCCGGCGCGTTCTGGCGGGTGATCGCGGATCACGGCGTGAAGACGCTGTTTACGGCGCCAACGGCGTTCCGCGCCATCAAACGCGAGGATCCCGACGCCAAGTTGATGCAGAATTACGACCTGTCGAAGTTCGAGGCCCTGTTCCTGGCCGGCGAGCGGACCGATCCGGATACCTTGGAGTGGGCCATGAAGGCGCTCGATCGACCGGTGATCGACCACTGGTGGCAGACCGAAACCGGCTGGTCAATCGCCGCCAACTGCATGGGCTTGGAGCCGCTCCCGGTCAAGCCGGGTTCGCCGACGCGGGCCGCGCCCGGTTGGGATGTGCAGATTCTCGACGAGAACTGTGAGCAGGTTCCGCGCGGCGACATCGGCGCCATCTGCGTCAAACTGCCGCTGCCCCCGGGCGCGCTGCCGACGCTGTGGAACAATGACGAGCGCTATGTGAACTCCTACCTGAGCGAGTTCCCCGGCTACTACGCCACCGCCGACGCGGGCTATATGGACGAAGACGACTACGTCTACATCATGGCCCGCACCGACGACGTCATCAACGTCGCCGGGCACCGGCTCTCCACCGGCGGCATGGAAGAAGTTCTCGCCAAGCACCCGGACGTGGCGGAGTGTGCGGTCGTCGGCGTCGAGGACTCCTTCAAGGGACAGCTCCCCGTCGGCTTCCTGGTCCTCAAGTTGGGGGTCACCAAGTCGGACGAGGAAATCGTCAAGGAAGTGGTGCAGATGGTTCGCCAGCAAATTGGAGCCGTGGCTGCGTTCAAGACGGCCACTGTCGTCGAGCGCCTGCCCAAGACCCGCTCGGGCAAAATCCTGAGAGGCACCATGCAGAAGATCGCCGACAACCAGGAATGGAAGATGCCCGCGACCATCGATGATCCCGCGATCCTCGATGAGATCAAGGGTGCCCTGGAAGGCATCGGCTACGCCAGTTCCCGCAAGTAACGGGTGACTGCATAGACGACGAACAAGGCGCGGGGGCTTCGGTCTCCGCGCCTTTTTTATTGAACGACCAACAAGCTTCGAACCGCGCCCATCGACAGAGGCGCGGACGCAGCGTCTCGCACTGCGAGAGGAGGAGGAACATGACCGGACCGTACGAACAGGCATACGCGAGATCCATATCCAACCCGGAAGGCTTTTGGGCCGAAGCCGCGGAAGACGTTGTTTGGATCAAGAAATGGGACACCGTTCTCGACGACTCCAACCCGCCCTTTTACCGCTGGTTCACCGGCGGCGTCCTCAACACCTGCTATAACGCCTTGGACCGCCATGTAGACGACGGCCTCGGCGATCGCGTGGCGCTGATCCACGACAGCCCCGTGACAGGCAATAAAGTAACCAAATTCACCTACCGCCAGCTCCGCGACGAGGTTGCGACGTTTGCCGGCGTCCTCTCCGCGCGGGGTGTCGGCAAGGGCGATACGGTGATCATCTACATGCCGGCGGTCCCGGAAACGGCGATCGCCATGCTGGCGTGCGCGCGCCTCGGTGCGGTCCATTCTGTGGTGTTTGGTGGTTTTGCCTCGAACGAGCTGGCCATCCGCATCGGTGATGCCAAGCCGAAGGTCATCGTGTCCGCGTCCTGCGGCATCGAAGGCAACCGCATCATCGCCTACAAACCGCTGCTCGACGGCGCCATCGAACTCGCCAGTTTCAAGCCGGACCATACGATCATCCTGCAGCGGCCGCAGGGTCCGTGCGATCTCAAACCGGGCTTCGACATCGATTGGCAGGAGGCCATGGCCACCGCGCAACCGGCGGACTGTGTCCCGGTGGCAGCCACGGACCCGCTTTATATTCTCTATACATCCGGGACCACCGGTGAGCCAAAAGGCGTCGTTCGTGACAACGGCGGCCACCTCGTGGCGATGAAGTGGTCCATGAAGGCCGTCTACAACGCCGATCCGGGCGACGTTTATTGGGCCGCCTCCGATCTCGGCTGGCAGGTGGGTCATTCGTACATCGTCTATGGACCGCTATTCCAAGCCTGCACGACGGTTCTCTACGAAGGCAAACCCGTCGGCACACCCGACGCCGGTGCTTTCTGGCGGGTGGCCGCCGAGCACGGGGTCAAGACCTTGTTCACCGCGCCCACCGCGTTTCGCGCCATCAAACGCGAAGATCCCAACGCGGAGCTGATGAAAACCTACGATCTGTCCAAATTCGAGGCCTTGTTTCTAGCCGGCGAGCGCACCGATCCCGACACGTTGCAATGGGCCGAGAATGCCT
>CAKZLS010000397.1 GCA_937127205.1 uncultured Rhodospirillales bacterium | reverse complement strand
GCCATACCAGCGCGTCTTTCGGCAGGCCGACGCCGTCGAGCAGACCGGCGGCCGCATCGCGATCGGCGAAATGCGCGCCCACCTCATCGGCCCACCAGCCGGACTCGGCGGGCACGTACATCACCTGGCGGCGCCACGCCGGCGCGGCCGTGGCGCGGCGGGAGACCGAACCGAGCCAAACCTCGCCTTCGCAGGGGTCAAGATCGGCGATGGCTCTCAGCAGCAGGCTTTTCCCGGCGCCCGAGGGGCCGGACAGTGCCACGCACGCGCCGGCATTGATGCGGAAGGTCGCCGGTTCGAGGCCCGGGCGCCGCAGGCCGTCGGCTGCGAGCGCCGGCAATATCCCTTCACCCTCGGACAATTCCGCTTCTTCGTTCATACTCTTTTTCTCATGCTGCGCGCCCGCCGTGGCGAGCCGGAAATTGCTCCCGGGGATTATTAAGGAACACCATCGTGACCCAACCCACGCTTGAACACAGGGATATCCCGCTTTTCGTCCATCGCGAAACCGTGCTCCCAGACTGGATCGACTATAACGGCCATATGAATGTCGCCTATTACGTTCTGGTATTCGATCATGCCACCGATTCGGTACTCGATGCGCTCGATCTCGGCGAGGCCTACCGGCAGCGGACCACGGGTTCGGTGTTCGTCGGCGAGGCCCATGTGACATATGAACGGGAAGTCAGCGAAGGCGATTTGCTGACCGTTAGCAGCCGAATCCTCGGCTTCGACGGCAAGCGGATGATTCTGTTTCACGAAATGTCCGGCGACGGAACCGAAAGCGTGGTGGCGACCAACGAGGTGCTGTGCCTGCACGTGGACCTCGAAACCCGCAGAACCGCCCCGATTCCGGCTGCTGGCGCTTCACGGATCGAGCAGGTGGCCATCGAACATTCGGCTCTTCCGCGCCCGTCGCGGGCCGGCCGCGCCATCGGCCTGGAGACCCGGCGTCCAGCATGACTTTTTCGTAGCGGAGACCCATTACCGAGCGATGTTCGATGATCCGGACCTACGCGAAGTCGATTATGGTTTTTTGGTGTTGCCGCTCGTTGTCCATTCACGGGGTGTTAATCAGTGGCCCGTATCATGCAGCCTGATTCAGCCGCGACGAACTCCGGGAACAGCCCATGAAGTACGCCCATACGATCGACCAGGCGCGCGATTACGCCGGTTTGGCGATTTCGATGATGGAAGAGCACGACATTCTTCCCCAACCCAACAACTTTTCCATCTGGTACACTTATTTCTCCGGCGAATCGCCGGAACTCAAGATGACCATGGATATGCTTCTGGACGCCAACCAGGCGTTCACCGACGAGCAGAACGCATCCGTTTATCGAAAGTTTCTTTCGAGCCCCTGCGAAGCAGTGCCGTCCCACCTCATCGCACAGAAGATGGAGGTTGAACTGGCGGCGGTGCTGGCGGCGTTGGAGCAGGCGGGTCGTAACGCTTCCGACTACGAGCAGACCCTGGAATCCGCCACCGGCGACCTCTCCAAAATCAAACGGTCGGAGGAATTGACACAGATAATTGGCACCGTGCTGGATCAGACTCGTGCCATGGTCGAAAAGAGCAGTGAAGTGGATCGCCAGCTTAAGATTTCGGCGGCGGAAATCACCCAACTCAAAGATGAATTGCAAACCGCGCGGCGGGAAGCGATGACCGATGCCCTGACCGGGCTTGCCAACAGGAAAATGTTCGATTTCAAATTGCGCGAGGCAACCCAGGACTCCATGGAGTCGGGCGACCCGCTGGCGCTGTTGATCTTGGACCTTGATCACTTCAAGCAGGTCAATGACGCCTATGGCCACAATATCGGCGACCAGGTTCTCAAGCTGATGGGTGTGATACTCAAAGAAACTCTCAAGGGCCAGGACACGGCGGCCCGTTACGGAGGCGAGGAGTTTGCGGTTGTCCTGCCGAAAACGCAGATCGGCAACGCCATCAAGCTGGCCGAGCACATTCGTCAACGATTGGCGAAGAAAGAAATGGTCAATCGCAAGACCGGCGACAACCTCGGCTCGATCACCGTATCGGTCGGCGTGGCGGCCTTCGACAGCAAAGAGCAACCGGCCGAATTGATTGAGCGCGCCGACCGCGCGCTTTACGCGGCCAAAAACGGCGGGCGCAACCGTGTGGTGTCTGAGCAAGAACTTAAAGTAAGAAAGCTTGCCATCTGAGGGCAAGCTGGGAATAAACAGGGACAGGAGTGTCTTCCCAGGCGCATTGAGTCGAGGCGTTACCGGAAGCACGGCGTAACGGGGACCTGTCCGCTGCCTAGACTGAGTCAAAAATTGGCGTTGATCTTAGGCGTGGCGCCGGCGGTTGGTTTGCTTGCCGCGCTTAGCTTCGCTGGCTTGGTCGCGTTGGTACCCGCGGCGGCTGTCGCGGCGATACTGGCCCTGGGCATCATCTGGTTTCTGAGCCGGCCCACCGTCCCCGCGGCGGCCCAACCCCCGATCGTTATGCCGGCGCCGGCGGCGCTCCCGCAGGAGGTGTTGGAGGCGTTTCCCGATCCGGTCATTTTGCTCAATGCCGCGCGATCCATCGTGACGGCCAATCGCCCGGCCCGGGACGTGCTGGGTGTCGGCCGGCTGGGGGGCGACCTGGCGCTTTCGCTGCGCCACCCCGATGTCCTCGCGGCCGTGGATACGGTCCTTGCCGGCGTTCCGTCCATCACCGAGGAAATCGCGCTTCCGGTGCCGGTGCCGCGGACATTCACGCTTCATGTGGCGAGACTTCCCGAGCCCGGCAATCGCGAGGAGCCGCAGGTCATTCTCGTGCTTCATGACGAAACCCGGGCGAAAAAGGCGGAACAGAGCCGGGCCGATTTCGTTGCCAACGCCAGCCACGAGTTGCGCTCGCCGTTATCGGCGTTGATCGGGTTCATAGAGACCCTCCGCGGCCCGGCCAGTAACGATGCGGATGCCCGCGAACGCTTTTTGGGCATCATGCATGACGAAGCGCTGCGCATGGCACGACTGGTGGAGGACCTGATGTCGCTGTCGCGTGTCGAAATCAACGAGCATGTGCGGCCGCGCGGCGATGCCGATATCGGGCGGATCCTAATGGCGGTGGCCGACGCCTTGTTGGTCCGCTCCGAGGGCCGGGGAATGTCGTTGGATATCCATTGCCCGGACACCTTGCCGGCCGTGGCGGGTGATCCCGATCAACTCACCCAGGTCTTTCACAATCTGGTGGACAACGCCATCAAGTACGGCCGCGCCGATACACCCATCGACATCTCGGCCGAGCCCGTCGCGCGGCTTCCTGGCAGCGACGCCGGAGGGGTTTCTGTTTCGGTAACCGACAAGGGGGAAGGCATTGCGTCGATTCACCTTCCGAGGCTGACCGAACGGTTCTATCGGATCGACGAGGGCCGATCCCGGCGCCTTGGCGGCACCGGACTGGGGCTGGCCATCGCCAAGCACATCGTCAGCCGCCATCGCGGGCAGATCAAGATCGCCAGCCAGGAGGGAGTTGGCACGACGGTTACCGTGTTGCTGCCCGTCGCGACCGACCGGACACCCGCAAGCGGTCGTTAACCGCAAAAAGTCCTTGGTTTCCGGCGGATTTCAGCTGCATACCGATGGCGGAACATCGGACGGCGCAAAGGTGAAAGCACCTTTTTGGGCCCTCGGTTTGTCATATAACTTTAACTTTACTGTCATAATTCGGAATCGGACCGAGATTACGGTGCGAACGGTCGGGTGTCTCACGAGGGCACGCTCGACTGTGCGTATAGAAATAAAGCACCTCGTTATTGGGAAATTTTCGGGAGACCTTAATGATCAGGAAATCGCTAGCGTTCGCCGCCCTGGCAGCCGTTACGTTTGCGGGCACGGCCGAAGCGCGTGACCAGATCCGTATCGTCGGATCCTCAACGGTCTATCCGTTTACGACAACGGTGGCTGAGCAATTCGGAAAAACAACCAACTTCAAGACTCCGGTGATCGAGAGCACGGGCACGGGCGGCGGGTTCAAGCTGTTCTGCGCCGGTGTCGGCGTCGATCATCCGGACATCACCAACGCCTCTCGCGCGATCAAGAAATCCGAAGTCGAAAAATGCGCCGAAAACGGCGTCGCGGAGATCACCGAGGTCAAGGTGGGCTATGACGGCATCGTGATGGCCAACTCCACGAGCTCTCCGCAGATGGAGATCACGCCGGAGCAGATCTTCCTCGCTTTGGCTAAGGACATCCCCGACGGCAACGGCGGCCTCAAGCCGAACGACAACCAGAAATGGAGCGACATCGATGCGTCGCTGCCGGATGTCAAGATCGAGGTTCTCGGCCCGCCGCCGACCTCGGGCACGCGCGACGCTTTTGCTGAGCTGGCGCTCGAGGGCGGCTGCAAGCAATTCGATTTCATCAAGGAAATGAAGAGTTCGGACAAGGACAAGTACAAGGCCGTCTGTCATTCCATCCGTGAGGACGGAGCCTACGTCGAAGCCGGTGAAAACGACGTGCTGATCGTCCGTAAGCTGGAAGCCAACCCCAATGCGTTCGGCGTGTTCGGTTTCAGCTTCCTCGACCAGAACCTCGATAAGGTACAAGGCAGCAAGATCAACGAGATCGAGCCGACCTTCGAGGCCATTGCCTCCGGGGATTACCCGGTTTCGCGTTCGCTGTTCATCTACGTGAAGAAGGCGCACGCCGGCGTCATTCCGGGGATGAAGGAATATCTCACCGAATACACCAGCGACCAGGCTTGGGGCGACGAGGGCTATCTGACCGATAAGGGGCTTATCCCCATGCCGGAAGAGGAGCGGGAAAAGTATCGCACCGACGCGACCAATCTCAATAGCAACCTAGTGATGTAATAAATCCGAAGGACGGAGCCGGGGCCATTTGAAAAGGCTTCGGCCCGTTCGTCGGCGCTCGTGAGTTGTATGCCGGACCGCGCGCCTTGTGGCGCGTTCATCTGGTTTAAGACCGCGGGCGGAGGGGATCGGCCGGTTCGGCCTTAATGAAGGAAAGCGATGTCAGCTCCCCTAATTGTCGTGGCAACCTTGCTTGTCTTGACGGCCGTCGGCTTCTACATGGGCCGGTCAAGGGCCGTCTCGACCGTCTCCGGACGGGTGCGGGAGCTGCATTCCCTGCCGGGATACTACGGTTACTATGTCGCCATCTGGTGCGGCATTCCGGCGCTTCTTGTGTTGGGTGCATGGCTGGCACTGGAACCCACTATCATCGAGTCCATGCTGATATCCGGCCTGTCGGAGACCGCGCGCGACCTGACCCCGCAGCGCTTGGGTCTGATGATCAATGACATCAGGAACGTGGCTGACGGAAATGTTTCGAGTGCCGGCGCCGAGCCGGCCATTCGGGCCGCGGCAGACCGCTTGAACAGCCTGCGCCAAATCAGTTCCATTGCGCTGGCCGTTGTTGTCTTGGCCGTTGCCATCGCCGGGCTTACCTACGGACGGCACCTGGTGGCGCCGAAGCTGCGCGCCCGCAACAATGTGGAAAAGGTGGTCACGGTCGTTCTGATTGCCTGCTCGACCGTTGCTATTTTGACCACCTTCGGCATCGTCATGTCGCTGATCTTCGAGGCCGGGCGGTTCTTTACCAAGGTTTCGCCGGCGGAGTTCCTGTTCGGGCTGGAATGGAGCCCGCAAACGGCGCTGCGCGAAGACCAGGTGGGCAGCTCGGGCGCCTTCGGTGCCATTCCCCTGCTCGCGGGAACCATGCTCATTTCCTTCATCGCCATGTGCGTCGCCGCGCCGGTCGGGTTGTTGGCGGCCATTTACATGTCCGAATATGCCCACTCCAAGGTCCGGGCGGCGGTCAAGCCGATGTTGGAGATCCTCG
>CAKZLS010000396.1 GCA_937127205.1 uncultured Rhodospirillales bacterium | reverse complement strand
ACGTTGATCGACGAAGCGACCGGCGAACTGCAAGAGGCCGAACCCGCCGCATGACTTTTGCGTCCTTCGTATTCGCCGGCATCCCCATGCGGGCCTTCGCCGACGGGGCCCTGTTCTTGCCGGAATGCTCGACATTGGTGGTGGCGGACATGCACCTCGAGAAGGCGTCGAACTTTGCCACGCGGGGATCCCTCCTCCCGCCCTATGACAGCCGCGCGACATTGCAGCGTCTGGCGCGGTGCATCGACCGACTGCGGCCCGAGCGGGTCATCTGTCTCGGCGACAGCTTTCATGACGGCGGCGGGCCGAACCGAATGGAACCCGAAGACCTCGGCCGACTTCGACGGCTAACCGACGGCCGGGACTGGGTTTGGATCGCCGGGAACCACGATCCCATGGACACCGGATTTGCCGGCGGCCGTATCGCTCCGCACACCGAGGTCCGGACGCTCGTCTTCCGCCACGAAGCGGAAACCGACACGGCGCCGGGCGAGGTTTCCGGTCATTTTCATCCAAAAGCCAGCATCACGGTCCGGGGTAGACGGGTGTCGGGCCGGTGCTTCGTCATGGATGGCCGGCGCCTGATCCTCCCCTCTTTCGGCGCGTTCACCGGAGGACTGGACGTCCTCCACCCCGCCGTCAGAGATCTGATGGACCCGCTGTTCCAGATCCATCTCATCGGGCGGGACAGGGTTCATAGCGTCAACAGCGCGATGCTCGATCAACCCCGGCAAAGGTAAATTACGGCACCAACCATGTGGCCGTGCGCTTGCCACCATTTTTCGCCCAAGAAAATCGTGCGCGGCGGTGGCCCCTGGCACAAAGATAGAGCCACTCGAGCGTCCGCACATGCAGACCAAGAATGGCAAAATGCTCGAAACCCCGTTCGGATTGTTCGAGACTTGCCGCATTGGTCTCCAGGAACTCCGGAAGACCGGACGTCGGTTGATCCGAAAGGTCCCCCGGCGGCGCGCCGAGGTACGTCCGCCGAGCTGATACACCGAGCCGATCCCAAACGGACTGTGCCACGGGATCTTTGTGATGGATCGAGCAAGCGCCTGACGCACGGATCTGAACCTTGCTGTCGGGATCGTAGAATACCGCCGCGGCCCGATCGTTTTCGGCAAGCTCCGCAATCTTGCCTGAGCGAATGTCGGTATGAACAGAAATCATGGGCGGCTCCGGGGCGAATCCCCGAAGCACTACCGTTCGCGCCGCCGGACAGCCGTCGAGCCCGCTCGTGACGAACACGGTGGTGTGACAGGCCGAACGCCGGTCGTTCGCACCCCGCGACAGCAAGGCGAACGCTTCACGCTCGATCGCCTCCAGACTGCCGTAGTGTGCCGGCGGGGTTGCGTCGGTATCGTCTTCGCCGGGATCTCGGACGTCAGCGGGCCTCAACCGTTTCCTCGCCGCTTTCCGGCGGCGCCGAATGCTTCCAGTGATCGTCCTGACGGCGCTTCATCGCCTTGCAGGCCGCTATGGCGAGCGCACCGAACGCCATTCCCGCCGCCATATGCACCGTGAAGTTCAACGCTTGGCGAATGATCATGACCGCCTCCTGCATCGGCTCTTACAATATTGCTTAGCGGCAACGGCCATCGCCGCGCCCATGGCCACGCCTTTGACGAACCCGGATGCGGCAACGAAGTAAGTGAGCACCATCTCAAATTCTCCTCTGTTTCATAAGTGACCCAAATTAAACCCAAGCCAAACAGGGGTTAGGGAATATATGGTGTTTCCATTCTCACGATCCTAGCAGGGAAAGCTCGCCAAGCAGACCCTGAATACGATCCTTGAACGGAAAGAACCCCCTGACGGCGTGGGGCCAGAACACCCGATCCCAAGGCCGTTGAACGAAAACCATTGAAATGCCAGCGGCGGCGAGCCGGATTTCCAATTGGCGCAATCGTTGCTGCGTTGGCCCCACCGGCGCATACGCCGTCACCACTTGCCGAAGGCCATGACCGCGAACCCAATCCATCAACGCGCTCGCGGCATCGCCCTCAGGCAGCGCAATCGAAGGGCAGTCAAACCACGCCCCCGCCCGGTCTACAGCGTCCGTTACGGCGCTATTCGCGAAAGCCATCGGCAGTTCACCCGCCGCCAACGGCGAGCGATCACGCCTGCATACCAAGCCCGTCACCGAGCGGATGATGTTTCGCGGGATATCCAGGCTTTCCGGATGGCAATCCTCGTCGGTGACCAACAGGCCGGTCGAGAGAGACGGATCCAGGCGAGCAGGCGACGGAAGGGCAATGGGTTGCGGCGGTGCCAGGCCAGCGACGGGGGCAGCCTCCGTAGCGAGTTGGTCGGTCGTCTTCCACCGGCCAACGGTAAACTTCGCGATATTGTCGGGTCGGGCGAGATAAGTTTTTCCCGGTGTCTGAATGCCGGCGACCCAGCGCCACGACAGTGTATTGGAGGCCGGATCGCCATCCAACAGGAACCGCAAAAAGAAATCGGCACCCAACTCCCACGGCAGTTTCAGTGTGAAGATCCAGATGCTGGCGAACCACATTCGGGCGTGGTTGTGCAGATAACCGTGCTCTACCAGTTCGGCCGCCCACGCATCGAAGCAGTCTATGCCCGTCTGCCCTTCTGTCGCCTTGCAGAATCGGTTTCGCAACACGTCGTCACCGGCAAGCTCCCGGTGCCAGCGATCCACCGCCATTCGGTAGTCGTCCCAGACCGCGGGGCGCAACTCCAGCCAGCCTTTCCAGTAGGTGCGCCAGAGAACCTCTTGGATGAACTTTTCAGCGGACCGATAGCTGTGAATATCGAGTACGGCACGCACCACCTCCGCTTCGGTAACGAGGCGATGGCGGATCCACGGGGACAGCGTCGAAACATTGGATCTGTCGCCCGGACCGAGATCGTAATTGCGTTCTTCGGCATAGTGCCGGCCCGCGTTGGGTAAGAAAGCCTGGAGTCGCTTGTCGCCGCAGTTGCGTGAAGCATCCCAAATGCCAGTAGCAAAGGGATCAATGTGCCCGGGCAGCCCCGAAGTGGCCATGTCAGCTCATAGTTGAACGCAGCAGAAAGGTACAATGACCTACGCATTTTTCGCCGAATTGGATCGCCGGCACCATCGAAGCGATCTAGACTGGCAACCCTGTCGTAATGCTTTGCAATCACAACACCGAGGTCCAGTCCCCCATGAGCCGCGTCCCTAAATCGGCCCCGCGCAGCCAGATCGCCGTCATCGGTGCCGGCATCGCCGGGTTGGCGTGTGCGCGGATCTTGGTTGATGGGGGCCACGCGGTCACCGTGTTCGACAAGGGGCGGCGGCCCGGCGGAAGGGTTGCGACCCGGCGCGACGGCCCGTTTTCCTTCGATCACGGCGCCCAATATTTCACTATCGAAAACGACGTGCTGCCCGCGCCAATTGCGAACGCAGTTGACGAAGTCGTGATCGCGCCTTGGGACGGCAGGATCGTGTCGATGAGCGGTGGACGCCGCGAGAGCGTCGAAGACACACGCCGGCGGTGGGTCGGAATACCTGGGATGAGTGCCCTGCCCCAACACATGTCGGCAGGCCTGGATGTCCGCTGCGGACGCGCCATTTCAGGCGTCACGCGGAACAGTGCCGGCTGGCGCTTGAGGTTTGAGGACGGATCGGAGGCTGGGCGGGCCGATATCGTCGTCGTCGCCGTTCCCGCCCCGCAGGCGGCAGCGTTGCTCGCCGATAGCCCCAACCTTTCAAACCGCGCTACCGCTACGACGATGGCGCCCTGCTGGGCTGTAATGCTCGGTTTCGAGCAGCCCCTTAATGTGCCATACGACGGTGCCTTCGTGGCTGATAGCCCGGTGGGGTGGATCGCGCGGGATCGATCCAAGCCGGGGCGCGGCGGCGGTGACAGCTGGGTGGTGCATGCATCGCCGGAGTGGTCGCGCAAATACCTGGAGGCGGAACGCCGGGAGATCGTGGAAGAACTTCGGGACGCGTTTGGGCAAGTCATCGGCCAAGCAGTATCGAAACCCGCTTACGCAAAAGCCCACCGGTGGCGGTTCGCGCGCGTGGAGGTTCCCGCCGGTGACGCGTGCCTGTTCGATACTGAGCTGGGGATCGGCGCGTGCAGTGATTGGTGCGTTGGCGGTAAAATTGAATCAGCCCTGGCATCGGGACAGGCGCTGGGGGAGCGGATCATCCACTCCCGTACACCCGTGCTCGCACCCGAGCGCGCTTAATCTTCGGAGGACTTATCGTGGCAACAGTATTGGTCATCGGCGCAAGCAAGGGAATCGGCCGTGAGACGGTAAAACAAGCCCTGAAAGCGGGACACAAAGTGCGGGCCATGGCGCGCTCCGAGGTCCGCATCCTCGGGCGTCTCGATAATCTTGAGACGGTTACCGGCAACGCCCTGGATCCGGAAGCGATTGAACGGGCCCTCCAGGGCGTCGACGTGGTGATCCAGACCCTCGGCGTTTCCGCCGGACCGGAGATGATTCTCAAGCCGGTCCGAATATTCTCGGACGCCACCCGCGTGCTCGTTCCGGCGATGGAAGCGAGCGGCGTCAAACGCTTGATCTGCCTCACGGGTTTCGGCGCCGGGGACAGCCGCAACCGTGGCGGCATGCTCTACAACACGGCGTTCCACCTGTTCCTGGGACGGGCCTATGACGACAAGGACAGACAGGAGCAAATCATCCAGGACAGCGCCTTGGACTGGGTAATCGCCCGCCCTGGAATTCTGACCAACATGCGCCATACCGGCACCTACCGCGTATTGCCCGATCCGGAGGATTGGCGCAGCGGGTGTATCTCGCGCGCGAACGTGGCCGACTTCCTGGTAAAGCAGATCGACGACGATACATATCTGGGCCAGACGCCGGTACTGATCGAGTAAGGCCAGGTATCTCCTTCGAACAACAGGCGCCATCGTGAGCTCTTCCACAAAAAACCTGCGTTTCGTCCTCGGCGACCAGCTCTCCCGCGGCGTCTCCAGCCTGCGCGACGCAGACCCCGAGACCGACGTGATCCTTATGGCCGAGATCCACGACGAGTGCACGTACGTGCGCCATCACGTCAAAAAGATCGCCTTCCTTTTCTCTGCCATGCGCCACTTCGCGGCGGAACTGGAGGCGGAGGGTTTCCGGGTGGATTACAGGTCACTGAACGACACGGGAGACACCGAAAGTCTCGGGGGCAGTTTCAGCGGCGAACTGATAGCCGCGGTCGATCGTCACAAACCGGAGCGGGTCATCGTAACCGAGCCGGGCGAGTGGCGCGTTCGCGACAACATGAACAGCTGGGTGGATCAAATCGGCGTCCCGTTGGACATTCAAGCGGACGACCGTTTTGTTTGTTCGATCAACGAATTCGGCCAGTGGGCGTCGGGCCGCAAGAGCCTGCGCATGGAGTATTTCTACCGCGAGATGCGGCGGAAGACGGGATTGCTGATGGACGATTTCGGCGAACCCATGGGCGGAAAGTGGAACTTCGACGCCGAGAACAGACGCAAGCTGCCGCAGCAGCTGTTTCCTCCGGAACCCGCACGGTTCGAGCCCGACGGCACCACCCGCGAAGCCATGGATCTGGTGGCGGCGCGCTTCTCGGACCATTTCGGCGACCTCGAGCCGTTCTGGTTTGCGGTTACCCAGTCCGAGGCGGCGCGGGCTTTCGAGCACTTCGTGCAAACGGCGCTGCCGCTGTTCGGCGACTACCAGGACGCCATGGCGCAGGGAGAAAAGACGCTCTATCATGCGGTCATCGGCCTTTATCTCAACGCCGGTCTGCTGGATCCTCTGGAGTGCTGCCGCCGGGTCGAGCGGGAATACCGCGAGGGCCGCGCGCCGCTCAACGCCGCGGAAGGGTTCATTCGCCAGATTATCGGCTGGCGTGAGTACATCCGCGGCATCTACTGGCTGAAGATGCCGGACTACGCCGAAACGAATTTCTTCGATGCCCATCGCCCGCTGCCCGATTTCTATTGGACCGGCGATACCGACATGAACTGCCTGCGCCAGTGCATCACCCAGACCAAGGAAGAAGCCTACGCCCACCATATTCAGCGGCTGATGGTAACGGGGAACTTCGCGCTCCTCGCCGGTATCGCGCCGAAAGAGGTGTGCGAGTGGTACCTGCTGGTCTACGCCGACGCCTACGAATGGGTGGAACTCCCCAACACCCACGGTATGGCCTTGTTCGCCGATGGCGGCGTGCTGGGCTCCAAGCCTTATGCTTCCAGCGGCAAGTACATCGATCGCATGTCCGACTACTGCCGCCATTGCCGCTACGATGTCCGCAAGGGCACCGGTCCGGACGCCTGCCCGTTCAACTATCTCTACTGGAACTTTATGGTCGAGAACGCCGACAAGCTGTCGGGCAACCAGCGCATGACGATGATGTACCGGACCCTTGAACGGATGGACGATGACCGGGTAGCGGCCATGCGCGAACAAGCAGCGGCATTTCTGGACGGTATCAATTCTGGTTGATCGAGCGGCGGTTTCGCCGGCACCGCTCCGAGCAGTACCTCACTTCACCCCATACTCTTGCCCACTTGCGCCGCCATTGGAATGGACGGCCGCAGACACGGCACATTTTGCTTTGTGGCCGACGAGTCACAGGCCCGCTCTTGGGAACTCGGACGCAATAGCCAGGAACAGCAATGTCGATACCGTTGCGGAGAGAGGGATGCGCAGGCGCAACCACCAACCCGGAGCGAAAGCGTGCGTGAGAGCCCAACGGTCCAGTGGCAGGATGGCGAGGAAAGCGACGGCAAGCACCGCAGCCGACCACGGCATCGGAAGCAACACCGCCACCCACCCCAACAGGGACGGTACCACACTCATTACCAAGAGCCGCGACGCAGCAGCCGGTTGATCTTTCATGGCGGCACTGGCGAAACCCCAATGAGCGCCACCGAGGAAAGAGAGGATTACCGCGCCATAAGCGACAACCGCAAACAGGGCGGCCGAAGCGTTTGTCCCATTGCCGAACACAGCGATGGCCGTCAATGCGGCGAAGGGTATTAATCCGAGAGCGCCGAGCCAGACGGCCTTTTTCGGCAGGGCAGTCAAAGTTTCTGTATGGGGAACCATCGATCGGTGCACCTCGCAATCTGAGACTTATAAGTGCCCTTTACCTACGAGAAAGCCGCCTTGACGGTTCATGTTCTCAGATGTCGCGGTGTGGCGAGCGCCCCGATCAGTCGATCAGGGCCTCGATCGGATATGGCCGGACGTCTTCGGGGGAAATGGGATTCTGCGCCCCGACGAAGTACTGGATCTTTCCCTTGTCATCGAACAGCGGACGGATGCGCAGACGGTTCCAGAACGTGGTTCCGTCCTTGCGATAGTTGAGGATGTCGATGGTGATGTGGGTTTCAGCCGCCAGCGCGTCACGGATGTCCTGAATGGCTCTCTGATCGGTTTCCGGGCCCTGGAGGAACCGGCAATTGCGGCCGACCACCTCGTCGGGCGGATAGCCGGTTTGGGCCTCGAATTCGTCGCTGACGAAGATGATCGGCATATCGTCCCGGGACGGATCCGAGATGACGACGCTTTTTTCTTGCTCTTCCACCGTCAGCAACGCGGCTTTCGACGTGTCCCCATGTCCGCTTGGCATCATTGGTCGGTCCCCTTGTGTTCGCATAGCCCCGAAATCATGGAGGTTTCGGCTCCGGAAGACAACCATCTCATTGCCCTTCCATCACAAACGGCGTGGCCGGCCTCTCGTGCCGCAAAATCGCCAATTGTGATGGAAACGAATTCATCCAGCTTTGGTTCCGCGTCGTAAACATAAGTAGCTGAACTCATTCCGCGACAGTTTTTATGAATTCCAGAGTGAGGTTGGCGTTGTGAGGAGCCAGGATTATGGGAAAACGGGTCGACCTGAGATCGCGTTTCCCTCAGATGACACGACACAGGTGATTGCGATGTCAGTGGACTCAGGTCTCCAGAAGTATATTCGTGAAATTCGTAAGGCGCCCATGTTGGATCCGGGCGAAGAGCATCAGCTGGCTCGAAGGTGCCGCGACGACGGCGACGACGAGGCCGCGGGGCGCTTGATTGCCAGCCATATGCGCCTAGTGGTCAAAATGGCCATGCAGTATCGACGTTATTCGGTTCCCGTCGAGGATCTCATTTCCGAGGGAACGATGGGTTTGATGAAGGCGGTGGAACGGTTCGACCCCGATCGCGGCTTCCGTTTGTCCACCTATGCGTTGTGGTGGATCCGGGCGGCGATGACCGATTTCGTTATCCGGTCGTGGTCACTGGTCCGCATGGGACAGACCACCGAGCAACGGAAGCTGTTCTTCAATCTGCGAAAAATGAAATCGAAACTGCGCGCTTACGAAGACGGCGACCTGCGGGACAGTCACGTTCGCCAGATCGTGACGGAGCTCAATGTTTCCGAAAAGGACGTTGTGGCGATGAACCGGCGGTTGGCCGGACAGGATGCCTCGCTCAATGTTCCGGCGGGCGATATGGGGGACGGCGACTGGCAGGACTGGATCAGAGACGACAAGGAAACCCACGACGAGAACTTTGCGTCCCGCGAGGAATATGCCTACCGGCTGAAGATGCTGCGAGAAGTCATGCAGGGACTGAAGGACCGCGAGCGGGAGATCATCATCGAGCGCCACCTTGTGGAAACGCCACAGACTTTGGAAGCGCTGAGCCGGCGCCACCACATATCGCGCGAACGGGTTCGCCAGATCGAGCACGAAGCCGTGGGCAAGATCAAACGGTGGATGGCCGAGGGTAATCCAGCAGTCGGCCACTAGCGGTATTGGCGCCCGACATTATTATGCAACGTCAAGCGCCCGCTTCTTGAGATCAGCCATTGACAGTTGATCGAGAGCAGTCTCGTGAGTGGCCGTGAGGACGACTGGTGGAGCCACGCCGGCATCGAGCGCGCGTTTCCACCAACCGGCGCAGATGCACCATCGGTCGCCCGGCTTGAGGCCGGGAAAATTAAACGCCGGAACGGGGGTGCTCAGATCGTTGCCTTTGGACCGGCAGAACGCCAGGAACCCCTCCGTTACCTCTGCGCAAACCACATGCGCGCCACGATCCTCGGGCCCCGTCTCGCAAGCCCCTGTTCGGTAAAATCCGGTTTTTAGCGACGAACAACACGCCTCTAGCGGTTCACCAAACACATTCTTGCCTTCAGCCATACTTTCTCTCCAAATAATTGGTCAGGCGTGCCCCACATGGACATACGTGCGCTTGGCGTCGTCCATGGCACGCAGCGACGTCGCCACCACCCCGCTCGCGAGTTTGTCAGTCACGTCCTTGGGCGCTTCGATCATGGCGGCCCGAACCGCCAGCGCCATGGCGACCGCCTGCAGAATGTCGCCATTGGCGGTCGCCGGCGAGACGCCCACTTCCCGGTCGATCGTCTCGAGGACCGCCGAAACCAGTTGCGCGACTCGGACCGGCGAGTCGGTGTGCGGATGCAGCGGAAAGGAAATCTCGAAACGCTCGCCGCTGGCCGTGGTGGCGGTGAAGGGAAGTTGGCTTGCCATGCTCATACTCCTTGCGCTTTCAGGGTTGAAGGAACCGAGCCAGGACGATGGCGACGGCGAGCATCTGCGACAAATTGATCCAAACACTCAATCGGTGGAGCCGGGAGAACCTCTTTGCCGCTTCGGCATCTCCGCTGTCCCTCCCGTCGCGGGCCCGGTTGATGATCGGCAACAAGACCTGGCGAACCACCACCGCGACACCCGCCACACCGGCCAAAATGGCGCCATCGACGGGCCTCCAGGAGATCACGGCCAGCGCCGCGATGGCGCCCAGGCAGAGGACCGTCAGATAGTACCAGGGGAAAACGTCGCGGAGGAACTGCCCGCGCACGTCGCCGTCCAGCTTGGCAAAAATCAGCGGCGTCATGAAGGCGGCGAAAAACACCATGCCGCCGAACAATAGGGCGGTCGCGAACAAGGATATGTACGTCAATATGTCCATGAAGGGCCGAGCCTGTCCGTTGCTTTTTATTACGTTTTATGTGCACGAACAGATTGCGTAAGGCCAAAACCGCTCTTGAGCAAACGGATCCGCTCGGCATCCCGGACCGGCTTCAACATTCGACCGCGTTCACGGCAAGGCCGCCGAGCGAGGTCTCCTTGTATTTGGTGCTCATGTCGTAACCGGTCTGGCGCATGGTTTCGATCACCTTGTCCAGCGAAACGAAATGGCGGCCGTCGCCGCGAAGCGCCAGCCGGGCGGCGTTGATGGCCTTGACCGCTCCCATGGTGTTGCGCTCGATGCAGGGCACCTGGACCAGCCCGGCGATGGGATCGCAGGTCAGTCCCAAATTGTGCTCCATACCGATCTCGGCGGCGTTTTCGATCTGCTCGTTGGTTCCGCCAAGCGCGGCGCAGAGGCCGGCCGCGGCCATGGAGCACGCGACCCCCACCTCGCCCTGGCAGCCCATCTCCGCGCCGGAGATCGAGGCATTTGTCTTGTACAGCATGCCAATGGCGGCAGCGGTGGCCAGGAACACGAACACGCCCCTCTCGCGGGCACCCGGCACGAAGCGCATGTAGTAGGTGAGCACCGCCGGGATCACCCCGGCCGCGCCGTTGGTGGGCGCGGTCACCACGCGGCCGCCGGCGGCATTCTCCTCGTTGACCGCCAGGGCATAGAGATTGACCCAGTCGAGCACCGTGAGCACGTCGCTGAGCGCCCCTTCCGGGCGCGCGAGCAGTCCTTCCTTCAGGCATTTGGCGCGGCGCTTCACTTCGAGCCCGCCGGGCAGTACGCCCGATTCCCGGCATCCGCGTTCGATGCAGGACTCCATCACACGCCAAATGTTGCGAAGTCTCTCGCAGGTTTCCTCCTCGCTTCGCCACGCCTTCTCGTTTTCGAGCACGAGATCGGCCAACGGCAGGCCGGTCCGGCGGCCGATTTCCAGCAACTCGGTCGCCGAGTTGAAGGGATGGGCCACCCGAACGTTGCTGCCCGGAGGATCCGCGCCCTTGCCGATCTCGGTGCCGCTGAGCACAAAACCGCCGCCTACCGAGTAGTACGCCTCCTCCAACAACGCAGAGCCGGATTCGTCGTGGGCGGCAAAGCGAAGGCCATTCGGGTGGGCGTCGAGAAATTCGCCGAAGTGGAATTCCAAGTCCCCATCGCAGTCGAAGGCGATGTCATGGCGGCGAAACAGTTTCATGCGCCCGCTCGCGCAGATATCCGCCACCAGCCCATCCGCGGCATCCGGATCCACCCGATCCGGAACATCTCCGGCGAGGCCGAGAATAACGGCCTTGTCCGTCGCGTGTCCCTTGCCGGTGAGGGCCAGCGATCCGTAGAGGTGGGTTCGAACCCGCGCGACTTGGTCCATCAGACCGCGTGCATCGAGTTGGAGCGCGAACCGGTGTGCCGCCCACATGGGCCCTACCGTATGCGAACTAGACGGACCGATCCCGATCTTGAACAGGTCGAAAACGCTCAACGGCATCGACGGTTCTCCTCAACGCTCCCGGAATGACCTTTGGCGCGCATGGGGCAACGTCCTCTATTCGCCGCTTATCCTCCCCTTTTTGTCCAACCGGCAACGTTCCCTTTTCGTCTCTTTTCGTCCCGTTTTCATCGCAGATGCCATTTTGTGAGGCGACTGGCTCAATCCCATTGCGCCAGTTCGACGGTGATGCCGTCGGGGCCGGTTACGAAAAACAGCCGGCGATTGTGGAAGCCCTTGAGTTCGTGACGCACCTCGACGTCGTGGGACCGGAGGTGTTCGACAGTGGCCTCGGCGTCGTCCACGGCAAAGCAGATGTGATTGAAACCGATCTTGTCGAGCCGCGCGATATTCGGATCCGACTGGGCCTCCGGGCGCCGATAGTGCAGGAGCTGCACCTCGAACCGGGGCGACATTCCGGGCACCGCCAGGGTTATGTGATCTGCCTCGATCTCGTCGAGCCCCATGTAGGTGGCGAACTTTTCTCCGGCGATAACCACCGACTTGTCCACCTCGAAACCCAACAAGCCGAAGAAATTCACCGCCGCTTCCAGGTCACGCACACTTATCGTGACATGATCGAAGTGCTTTATCATTCCGTTTTCTCGCTTCCTTCCGGGACCCGGTTGAGCGTCGCGCCGTGGCGCTTGCTAACAAGTTTATGGAGCCGGCGACACGGTGCAAGGTCGATTGATATTGTTTCTTACCTGCCTCCTGTGGGAGAAAGGCGCCGCAACGAGCCGAACGAATGAATATCGATACACCAAACGCACTGAAAATACCGGCGTTCACCTGGGAGAACCGGCGCACCTTCGCCATCATTTCCCACCCCGACGCCGGCAAGACGACGCTAACGGAGAAGCTTTTGCTGTTCGGCGGCGCCATTCGTATGGCCGGCCACGTCAAGGCCCACGGCGAGCGCCGGCGCACGCAGTCGGACTGGATGGAGATGGAGCGCCAGCGCGGCATCTCCATCACCAGCTCGGTGATGACGTTCGAGCGCGACGGTGTGACCTTCAACCTGCTCGACACCCCGGGACACGAGGATTTCAGCGAGGACACCTATCGGACCCTGACCGCCGTGGACTCGGCGATCATGGTGATCGACGCGGCCAAGGGGATCGAAACCCAAACCCGTAAATTGTTCGAGGTGTGCCGGCTGCGCGACATTCCCATCATTACCTTCATCAACAAGGTGGACCGCGAAGGCCTGGATCCCTTCCAACTTCTCGACGAGATCGAAAGTACATTGGCCCTCGACGTGACGCCGATGACCTGGCCGGTGGGCATGGGCGTGGATTTTCATGGCTGTTTCGACCTGCGGCAAAACCGTTTCCTAACCTCGGAACAGGGTCGCGGCGGATCGTACACGCAGGCCGACAGCTGCGAAGGCCTCGATGACCCGAAGCTCGACGAGCGCATCCCCGAACACGTGCTCGCGCCCTTCCGCGACGGCGCGGGGCTCGCCGCGGAAGCGTACAAGACTTTCGATCCGGAGGCGTACGCGGCCGGGCATATGACCCCGGTGTTCTTCGGCAGCGCGCTCAAGGACTATGTTGTCCATGAGTTGCTTCAGGCGCTGGCGGCCGTCGCCCCGCCGCCGCGCACCCAACCGGCGGTGCCGCGCAGCGTCGGGCCGGACGAGAACAAGGTTTCGGGTTTCGTGTTCAAGGTCCAGGCCAACATGGACCCCAACCACCGCGACCGTATTGCGTTTTTCCGGCTGTGCTCGGGCCGCTTTCGCCGCGGCATGAAGTTGCGCCAGCAACGCACCGGAAAATCGCTCTCCGTCCAAAACCCCATCTTCTTCTTCGCCCACGAGCGGGAACTGGCGGAAGAAGCGCTGGCCGGCGACATCATCGGCATTCCCAACCATGGTACCTTGCGCGTGGGCGACGCGCTGACCGAAGGCGAGGACATCCGCTTCACCGGCATTCCCAATTTCGCGCCGGAGATCTTGCGCCGTGTCCGGTTGGACGACCCCATGCGCGCCAAGCAGCTCCGCCGCGCTTTGGAGGATCTGGCCGAAGAGGGCGTGACCCAGGTCTTCCGGCCCCGCCTGGGCGCATCGTGGATCATCGGCGTCGTGGGTCAGCTGCAGCTGGACGTTTTGGTGTCGCGCATCGCCACCGAGTACAAGATCGCCGTCGGCTTCGAGACAGCCCCCTACGAGACCGCGCGCTGGGTCACCGGCGACGATCCGACCGTGCTGAAACGGTTCGTGGACCGGCACCAAAGCAGTTTGGCCGATGATCGCGACGATGCTCCGGTGTTTCTCGCCCGCAACGGCTGGGAGATGAACCGCACCATGGAGGATTGGCCCGATCTCCGGTTCGCGGCGACGCGCGAGCGCGCCTGATCCTCGCGGGCCATTCCAAAGAACATCACGCCGGGCGTTTCTTCGCGCCGGCGAACAATAGGCCGTAGACGCTCGCGGCAACGACAGCGAGGGCGGCGACCTGATACCCCTCGACCTTGTCGCCAAGGAAAATAATGGCAAGGATCATTGTCAGCGCCGGTGCCGGAACGGTGATCGAGCTGGCCACCGAGATATCGATGTCGCGGACGGCATAAAACCAGAAGATCAGTTCGACGTAGTAAGCCAAGCCCATGGCCAGCGCGAAGACCTGGTAGTCCAAATTGATTAAGTCTTCGGCAATGCGCACCGGCCCCGAGACGGCTACGAGCACCACACCCAGAAAAACCGACGACACCAGCACGCGGAAAAACGTCACCTGGGCGGGTGTAATGGGTGTGCGGCCGAGTTGTTCCTTGATGATGACATGGGCGACGCTCCATAGGAACGGGATGCTCAAGGCGACGGCGAACCAGTGCGACAGTCCCTCGATCCGCCACGTTCCGCCCGTTGCGAGATAGTAGAGCGCCATCAGCAGCATCAGCGTGAACAGCAGCTCCGGCGTGGTCTTCCGCCGGTTGAGAAACAGCGTCTCCCAGAGGATCGCGAACAGCGGGTAGGCCTGGATGGCGATGGCGGCGCTGACCGCGCCCGCCTTTTCGTTGGCTATCACGTAGACAAAGGTGGACAGCCCGAAGATCACTCCGGTCAATACGATGATAGTAATGGTTCGCCGTTTCAGGTCCGGTGCCAGATTAGCCCCGAAAATGCCTTTGTCGGTAGACCTGAGTTCCCGAAACACCAGAGGCAGCGAAAACAAAAGCTGCCAGACCGACAGGAAAAACGCGAAGCTCAGCGCGTCGAAGGTTAAGGGCCGGCTGTTGGAGATGATCGGCATAAAACCCAAAATCGACAGGCAAACGAAGGCGAGCGCGATCCCGAGTTTCGGATTGACTGGTCTCATGCCCCCGCCTTTTCCCGACCTCAATAGTTCAGCACGTGTAGTTCATGCCCAGGCGCCCGCCGTCCACGTAGATGGTTTCACCGGTGATGTAGCTCGCCTTGTCGCTTGCCAGAAACGCCACCACGTCGCCGACTTCACGCGGCGTGCCGATCCGTTTCAGCGGTGTGCGGGACAGGACCATTTTCATCGCTTCGGGGTTGGCGTTGACGCTTGCCAGCATCTCGGTATCGATGGAGCCGGGTCCCACCGCGTTGACCCGGATGTTATGCGGGGCCAGCGCCAGCGCCGCGGCCTTGGTCAATTGCATCACCCCGCCTTTCGAGGCGCAGTAAGCGGGGATCGACGAAATCGCCACCTGGGCGTTGACCGAAGACATGTTGACGATGGACCCTTCGATGCCGTTGGCGATCATCGCTTTCGCCGCCCGCTGGATGGCCAGGAACGTGCCCGTCAGGTTTACGGCGATCACCGACTGGAATTGCTCGAGCGACGTTTCCAGAAAATCGCCCGGCCGAGCGATGCCGGCGTTGTTGACCAGGATTGAAATCGGGCCGAGATCGGTCTCGGTGCGGTCGAACAGGGCGTTTATCTGAGCCGGGTCGCCCATATCACAGGCGATGCCGACGGCATCGCCACCTAGGCTGTTGGCCGCATCTTTGACGCCGTCGGCGTTGATGTCCGCGAGTACCACGCGAGCACCGGATTCGGCGATCGCCTCGGCGCAGGCATAGCCGATGCCCTGAGCGGCGCCCGTCACGAGGGCGATGGATGTGTCGGTCATGATTTGTCTCCAAACGCGTCGGGCTTCGGTCCTACAAGGATTTCCAAAGCTGATTGGCCGTGAACGCGGCCTGGTAGAGACCTGACATAACACGCGCCGAGCCCACCGTCGCCGGGTCCTTGATGGGCAGCGGGAGATCTCTTTCCCGCCCGCCTGCGAGCAGTTCGGCCATGGCCTTGCCGAAAATGGTTCCCGGTGCAATGCCGCGGCCGTTGTAGCCGATGGGCGTGTACAGCCCCTTGTCCAATCGATGAATGCGCGGCAGGTGGTCGGGCATCAGGGCGATGGCACCATGCCAAAAGGTCTCGAACGCCACGTCACCCAAATCCGGGAACAGCCGGCGGAGCGTGCGGGCGGCCCACCGGCGAGAGAGCCCGTCTTGATCCCCGATCACCTTGCCCATGGATCCGATGATGATGCGCCCGAAATCGTCGCGGCGCAGCGAAAACATGACCGGGCCCGTGTCCCAGAGCCCCTGACCTTGGCTGAGCACGCCATCCGCGCGGTCGCCGAGCGGCTCCGTCGCCACCTGAAAAAAGTAGATTTTGGTGAAAGTATTCTCAAGTCCCGGCCACAGACCGTGCGTATACGCGTTCGTACCCAGCACAACCCAGTTGGCGGTGACGGTGCCCTGGTCGGTGTCAACGATCCATTTGTTGCCTACCCGCCGCAGCGCCTTCGCCGTCACGCCGGTGGAGATGGTCGCGCCGGCGGCCCGGGCGGCCCGGGCAAGTCCACGGACGTACCCCATGGGGTTGATCAATCCCGCGCGATGGTCCAACAGTCCGCCGTGAAACGCTTGGCTGCCGATCTTCTCGGCGGCCTCCGCTCGCGACAACAGGTCCACGGGCGCGCCAATACGATGCCACTCCTCCGCCCGGCGCGCGAGGTCATCGTAACCCTTTGGCGAGTGAGCGGCATGGATGGAGCCGTTCCGCTTGGCCTCGCATTGAATCCGGTGACGGTCGATCAACGAGAATACGTAAGCAGGGGCCTCGCCCAGAATCTCAATCAGGGCCGCTCCGCGTGCCTCACCCAATAACGCCCGCACATCCTGCGGCGGCAACCAGAGCCCGGCATTGACCAATCCCACGTTGCGCCCCGAACCGCCATAGCCCACGCGGCGTGCTTCCAGAACGTGACAATGAAGCCCACGCTCGGCCGCGTGCAGCGCCGTCGACAAACCGGTGAACCCGCCGCCAACGATTGCGAGGTCGGTGGCGATGTCACCATCCATCGGAGAGACGTAGTCGGGTTCCTCCGTCGACATGTCCCAAAGCGAGATAACGCGTTGGTCGGTCATGGCGGCACAACCTCCGGCGTTTGCGCGAATTGATCCCCCAGACACTCCCGTTATGGTTCCCGGCAGCAAGGCCATGGAGTCGTTGAAAGTCAGCGCCCGTATGACCACGTCGATGTGAGAACCAGCAATCGCGCTCAGATCCTTGCGTAATAAGGGGGAAGCCGTCAATGGCGGAGAACCAGAAAACCTATCTACGCGGCATCGACGTTTCGCATTTTCAGGGGGACATCGACTGGCCGGCCGTGGCTGGAGACGGTGTGCACTTTTGCTTTATCAAGGCGACGGAAGGAATCGGCGACGTCGATCCGATGTTTGCGCGAAATTGGACGGAAGCGAAAGCGGCGGGATTACTCAGAGGCGCCTACCACTTTTTCCACCCCAATCTCGATGCCAAGCAGCAGGCCGAACACTTTCTCTCGGTGGTCAAGCTGGATGGCGACTCGTTGCCGCCCGCGCTGGATATCGAGGTAACGGACGGCGTCGACGCCCAGGACCTGCAAACCGGCATCCGGACGTGGATCGAGACCGTGGAAGCAGCGACCGGACGAAAACCGGTGCTCTACACCGATCCGTCGTTCTGGCAAGAGAATGTCAAAGCGGACTTGAGTGAATACCCGCTTTGGCTTGCATGCTACGCGAGCGAACCGTCCATGCCACCCGACTGGCAAAACTGGACGTTCTGGCAACACAGCGAGCAGGGTCAGGTTAATGGGATCAACGGTCCGGTCGATCTCGACAATTGCGACCTGTCCTACGAGCAGCTGCAACAGATGTGCGCCGCCAGGCCGATGAAAGCATAAAATCGGCGGAGGCTTACACGGCCGGTATTAAGGGAATTCAGCCAGTTCGGAAACGATGTGTTAATCTCGCCCCCTTAAACTCCCGACATAGTTGAAATTTCTTAGAGCGCGAACGGCCAATGGATGTGGCGGTTATTCACGGCAATGAGTTCAATGTTGCCAAAATCATTTCCGACTTGGCGGGTTGGTTTCGCGTAGGTCTGAGGACCTTCGACAGCGACTCCACAGACCCATCATTCGAAGCAGCCGCCCATCTTTTCTGCTCGAGCCTCGTCACCAATGAACAATTCAGGCGCGTCAGGACGGCTGTCGAGACGTGTGTCGGCGAGAAATTCTTCGTCTTCCCCACTCACAACAAAAAAAACATCTCGCGGCTGCAGGATCTGAATGGCCAGGACTACTTCACGCTGCCTGTGAATGGCAGTGAACTCCGCGACGTCATCAAGCACGCTGTCAATGGTCGGACCGAAGGACTGTGGACCGACCTGGATCCGATCACTCAAGCGGCTCTCAAGCAAAGCCTTGCGTGCTTCGAAGACTGTTTCAGCCGCATTCAACGCGGCGAGCCCCTGCCTATAGATGATATCTATGCGAGTTCCCGACAGATTCGCGACGCCGCTTGCGGAGACACGTTCGATACATGGATCGACGCGCTCGCCAACCACCACAATTACTCCTTCCGGCACAGTATGTTCGCCTGCGGTGCCCTGACCTACTTCGCTCATTCAATCGGCATCGGAGCCAATGACCTCGAGCGCCTGACCGTCGGCGGATTGATGCATGACATCGGCAAATCAATGATCCCCGTCGAAATCCTCGACAAACCGGGAGAGCTCGATGACGCAGAATGGCAAATCATGCGCAAACACCCGATCTACGCACGTGACATCCTCATGCGTGAGACTGATCTGGGTCCAGACATCATCACGATGGCCGCTCATCATCACGAGAAGCTGGACGGAACGGGTTATCCCTATGGTCTTTCCGGCACACAGATCGACGACCGCACGCGGTTGATCGCCATCGCCGATGTCTACTCCGCGTTGATCGACGAACGCTGCTACAAGCCAGCGATTACCAACGAACAGGCACTGGACCTGATGGCCTCATTCGAGGGGCATCTTGACATGGATCTGTTCAAGGCCTTCAGA
>CAKZLS010000395.1 GCA_937127205.1 uncultured Rhodospirillales bacterium | reverse complement strand
TTCGTTGTAATCGACGACAAACACGGCATCGTATTGCGGCGGGTCGATACCCGCCACCGATGCCCGCCCAGCGAAATAGAAAAACGCCATCAACAGCAACGGCAGAGCAATACCGACGACGAGAACGATGTTCTGTTTGAAGAAACGACCCATGGCGAACCGCGGTTCCCAAACCCTGGCAAGGATGGCGTAGATGACCGCCCAACACCATTCATACTGCATCCAAGCTTTGGACAGCACTAACGAAAAAGCGACCGCGGCGGCGGCGTTTTCTGGGCGGCTTGACAACAAACCTTCCCGCAGCAATATACTGAGAGAGCAAAAACAAAAAGTGAACGTACAGAGGTGACCGTATGTCCCTGGCGCGCAAGCTCGCCGTCCTTAGTGACGCCGCAAAGTACGACGCCTCGTGCGCGTCGAGCGGCGCCAAGCCCCGCAATTCACTGAGATCCGGGGGGATCGGGTCGGCGGGAGGAGCCGGGATCTGCCATGCTTACGCGCCGGACGGGCGATGCATTTCGCTGCTCAAGCTGCTGTTGACCAACTTCTGCGTTTTCGACTGTGCCTACTGCGTCAACCGCTCATCGAGCAATGTGGAGCGCGCCCGGTTTTCGGTGGACGAGGTGGTCGCGCTCACCATGAACTTCTATCGGCGGAACTACATCGAGGGCCTCTTTTTGTCGTCGGGCATCATCCGCAATTCGGACTACACCATGGAGCAGAGCATCGCGGTGGCGCGCAAACTGCGGCTGGAGGAGAATTTCCGCGGCTACATTCATCTCAAGACAATCCCCGGCGCTTCTCAGGACCTGATCCATGAGGCCGGTCTCTATGCCGACCGATTGTCCATCAACATCGAGCTGGCAAACGACACCAGCCTGGCGTCGCTGGCACCGGAGAAGGACGCGGGCGCTATCCGCCAGACCATGGGCAAGCTGCGCTACAAGATGGACGCGGAGCGCGAGCGGTCCAAATCGCGAACGGGCCGACGCCGGTTCGCGCCCGCCGGCCAGAGCACGCAGATGATCGTCGGCGCCGACAGCGGCAAGGATAGCGAGATCCTGTCCCAATCGGTGCGCCTATACGGCAGTTACGGTTTGCGGCGGGTGTACTATTCGGCCTTCAGCCCGATTCCCGACTCGCCCGCCGCGCTGCCGAGCAAGGCGGCACCCCTGGTTCGCGAGCACCGGCTCTATCAGGCGGACTGGCTGGTGCGCTTCTATGGATTTCAGGTGAGCGAGATCGCGGACGGTATGAACGACGGGATGCTCGACCCGGCGATGGATCCCAAACTGGCATGGGCAGCGGCCAACCGGCATCTGTTTCCGGTAGACGTGAACACCGCCGACCGTGAGATGCTGCTGCGCGTGCCGGGGATGGGCGTGCGGTCGGTGTCGAAAATCCTGTCTTCGCGGCGATTTACACGGCTTCGGCTCGACGATGTGGGACGGGTGTGCCGAAATCTGAAGAAAATCAAACCGTTCGTGAGTTGCGTCGATTGGAAGCCCAGTGCCGTGTTGGACTCCGAGTTTCTGCAATCGCACTGCGCCGCCAAACCGACGCAGTTGGCTTTATTTTGAGCTACGACGTCATGCTCGCCGGTGACGCCGGCTTCGAGGATTGGCGGGCGCAGGCGCGCGTCGCACTCGGCCTGGATATCCCGCCTCACAAAATCCGCTTCACTGTGCTCGACGGGGATAGCCTAGATCTCTTTTCCGGTCGTCCGCTGCCCGCCGATGCGCGTCCCGATCGGCCGCTGACCGTGCCCGCGCGTTTCAAGCGCGAAGCGACGGACGCGGCGCTGCATTGCGAACCGGACCGGTTTCAGTTCCTATACCGCTTGCTGTGGCGACTTCGTGATGAACCGCGCCTCATGGCCGTTGCCACCGACAAGGACGTGGTCCGGCTTCAACAACTAGCGCAAGCGGTCCGGCGGGATCTGCACAAGATGAAGGCCTTCGTCCGATTCCGCCAACGGCCGGACGAAGCGGAGGAGCGGTTCGTCGCCTGGTTCGAGCCGGCACATCACATCACGCCACGCGCCGCCGAGTTTTTCAGCCGGCGGTTCACCGGCATGACTTGGAGCCTGTTCACGCCGGGGAAGAGCGCGCATTGGGACCGGCGCGCGCTGGTGTTCGGTAAGGGCGTCAGCCGCACTGATTGGGATGCCATTAAGGACGGCAATGAGGATTTGTGGAAGATCTACTACGCCAACATCTTCAATCCGGCGCGCCTAATGACCAAGGCCATGCAAGCGCAAATGCCGAAGAAGTATTGGAAAAACCTTCCCGAAGCGGCAGTTATTCCCGAGCTGGTGAAATCGGCCGAGGCGCGAACCAAGGCGATGGTGGCGGCGGCGCCCTCGGCCCCGCCGCTCCGGCATGCACGCCTAATGGACAGACGCGCTCCGTCAGCA
>CAKZLS010000394.1 GCA_937127205.1 uncultured Rhodospirillales bacterium | reverse complement strand
CGGGCGGTGCCTTTTTGGAATGGCTGGAAGGCAAGACCCTGCCCGGCGTTGCCGTTCTCCGCAAATAGGTATGGAGCGGGTGTGCGGCCGGCATCGTGGCGGCACATCCGCTTTCCTGCCTTCAGCCATATTCACTTGAAGGGTTGTCTGCGTGTCGCGAGCGCGGCACACTCCACCCATGAAACAGACGCGAAATCCGGGCCCGTCGGTGAAAGCTGTTCCCGAAGGCGACAATAGGACACGTCTCATCTGTCCCGATTGCGGCTATGTGGAATACACCAACCCAAAGGTTGTCGTTGGTGCGGTGTGCACTTGGAATGACAAGATTCTGTTGTGCCGGCGGGCGATTCCGCCGTCTCGGGGGCTTTGGACCCTCCCTGCAGGTTTCATGGAAATGACGGAAACAACCGCCGAGGGGGCGGCCCGCGAAGTTTGGGAAGAAGCGACCGCCCGCGTGTGCGTGGAAGATCTGATCGGCATCTACGAGGTCCCGCGGATCAGCCAGGTCCAATTCTTTTACCGGGCCGCAATGGTTGATTCCGACTGTGCGGCCGGTGAAGAAAGCCTGGAAGTGAACTTGTTTGCATGGGACGACATCCCGTGGGACCAACTGGCGTTTCCCAGCGTGCCGTGGGTACTGGAACGCTATAAGGCCGGCGGCGGTCCTTGGTTCACGAAGGTTCCTATCAATTCCTGACGGATGGTGCCCACCGTATTTCGAGGGGTGGTATTGTTAAGGTTGTTCAGAAATTCTTAACAATTTGGCTGCATTTTTAACCAATGACTGGACACACTTCCTTGATCGGCCCCGCCGCGACGTCGACGCAGACACATAATCGACCGGATGCCCGCGGCTACGAATCGGCGCGCGATGTCAATGCCAGGGCGGCGACCGCCGGATCCGGGGACTCGCCGCATACCCGAAAAGCCATCGACCGGCTCAACCAATTGTTGGATTCGGGCGTTCGGCTAAATCCCGACGTTCCCCGCGGTCACTACCTCAACGTCGAAGCCTGACCTTTTTTACGCCTGAAGCACAGCATCCGGCGGTTCAGTGTCCACGGCATAGACGCTGACGGGTGACGTGCGGCCTCTCACAGTGATCGTTCCGATCGGTCGGCTGACAAACGAGCTGCCGGCGGCCGCGACCGTCTGTTCGGTGGCAAGCACATAGGTCCCGTACTCCTTGTTCAGCTGCTCCAATCGGGCCGCGATGTTGACCTCGTCGCCGTAAACCGTCGAAATCAGCCGGTCGTTGGTGCCGATGGCGCCTGCAATCAGCTCGCCCGTGTTGATGCCGCACCGGGTCGGTAGCGCGACTCCAGGACCGAACCGCAACTCCTCGACCACGCGCTGGATCCCGACGGCGGCGTGAAGAGCGTTGGCGGCATGATTGGGATCCGGCTTGACGGTGTTGAAGGTAATGAGCATGGCGTCACCCTGGAACATGGAGATGACGCCGCCATAGAAAACGATGACCTTGGAAACCACCTCGAAATACTCGTTGAGTGTTTGCATCAATTCGTCCGGCTCCAACTGTTCGCTGATGCCGGTGAACCGTTCGATGTCACAGAACATCACGGTGGCGACTTTTATAACGCCATCGCCCGGTTTAATGGCTTGATCCGCATGGGTGATCTGATCGGCGATCTCCGGCGCCACAAACCGCGACAGATCCTCTGCCACGGTGGCGTCGGTCACGGCCCGCATCAACAGCCGCCGTGCCCGGATCTGCGCCACGCACAGAACGATCGTCACCACCAGAATGGTGATGACCTTGTCCACCTCGGCGCCAATCAGCACCTGGTTGGATGTCATGTACAGGACGTAGTCGCGCGTGACGAGCGGCTCGGGCCCCATGGTATCGACGGCATACCAGACCAGCGCGACCCACCCCACGGCGGCGGCGGTCCCGGTGGTTTTGGTGTAGGTGGGCTCGAACCGTAGTGTTCTCAGGGATACGAATATGAACACATAGAGCAGGGTCGGCGCCTTCAGATAGAACGGGGCAGGTTGCTCATACTGTAGATGGAAACTCCAAATCAGCACCATCAGCAGCCCGATATCGATGACGACCGAGCCGAGCAGAAACCAGCGCGGCAGGATACGCTGATAGGCCAGGAATAGACGGAGAACGGAAAACAGGAAATAAAACGCCAGCGCCATGGGCACCGGCATGAATTCGGTTCCATCGGACGTTTTCGGCGCGATGGTGTAGAGCGCCACGAAAAATATCACCAGCGCCAGCTGGACCCATCCAATTAGGATTTCGGCCTGGACCTGTTGTTCGGAAATGGCGTGGCGGATGCGCTCGGGAAGCTGACGCTCGACGGCGGGGCCGCATATGAACGCACCGATCTTTTTCCACATGGAACTTTCAGACGTGTTGAAGCCTGGCTAACAATACCTCAAGTTCCGTTTTAAGCATTGGCTACGTTGGTCACGATCCAACAAACCTGCGTGATACCATTCCGAATTCAGAGATTTGACCCCGAATTCGGTCGCTATTGCGGCAGTTGTGTAGTCAGGCGGCTGGGTCACCACCGCGCCGGGACAAACCGCTAAGTTCCTTGTTGCTGAGCGTTCTGGCTGGCATAGGGACTCCAGTCCCGCTTGTAGATATCGCGTCGGAATTGGGCGTTGCCGTTTTCATCCGCCCAGGCGGTCCAATAGACCAAGTGGACGGGGACGGGGTTCTCCAATCGGATCCAACGGTTTTTGCCGCTCGCGACCGTCCTTTTCAGCGCCGATCCGTTCCAGCTGCCCTGGCCTTCCAGCAGCCATTCGGCCAGTTCCTGCGGCTGCTCTACCCGAACGCATCCGTGACTGAGGGCTCTCGCGGATCTCTTGAACAGACCGCGGGACGCGGTATCGTGCAGATAGATGTTCTGCGAGTTATCGAAGGTAAATTTGTACTTGCCGAGCGCATTACCCCGTCC
>CAKZLS010000393.1 GCA_937127205.1 uncultured Rhodospirillales bacterium | reverse complement strand
CTGGCCATGGCGACCATGGACATCATCAAGCTCAACGGCGGCGATCCGGCGAACTTCCTGGACGTGGGAGGCGGCGCGACCAAGGAGCGCGTGACCGAAGCGTTTAAGATCATTCTTCGCGACCCCAACGTGGAAGGCGTTCTGGTGAACATCTTCGGCGGGATCATGCGCTGTGACGTGATCGCCGAAGGCGTCGTCGCCGCGGCCCGCGAGGTGAGCATCGAGGTGCCGTTGGTTGTCCGATTGGAGGGCACCAACGTGGATCTTGGCAAAAACATCCTTGCCGAGTCCGGGCTTCCCATCCTGTCTGCCGACGACTTGGGAGACGCTGCTGCAAAGATTGTTAAAGCCGTGAAGGAGGCCGCGTAATGTCGGTACTTATTGGTTCTCAAACGAAGGTCATCTGTCAGGGCTTTACCGGCGCGCAGGGGACGTTTCACTCGGAGCAGGCGATCGCTTACGGCACGCAAGTGGTCGGTGGCGTGACACCGGGCAAGGGTGGCACCACTCACCTGGATCTGCCGATCTTTGATACGGTGGCCGACGCCGTCGAGCAAACCGGCGCCAATGCGACCGCCATATACGTGCCGCCGCCGTTTGCCGGCGATGCCATGCTCGAAGCCATCGAAGCCGAGATCGAATTGGTGGTTTGCATCACCGAGGGCATTCCCGTGGTCGACATGTTGAAGGTCAAACGCGCCCTCCAGGGCTCCAAGACGCGGCTGGTCGGACCGAATTGTCCGGGTGTGATCACGCCGGGAGAATGCAAGATCGGGATCATGCCCGGTCACATCCATACGCCCGGAATCATCGGTGTTGTGTCCCGTTCCGGTACGCTCACCTACGAAGCGGTTGGTCAAACCACCGCCACCGGCATGGGTCAGACCACGTGCATCGGAATCGGCGGCGACCCGATCAATGGCACGAACTTTATCGATTGCCTTGAATTGTTCCTTGCGGACGACAAAACCCAAGGCATCGTGATGATCGGCGAGATCGGTGGCAGCGCTGAAGAAGAAGCCGCTGATTTCATTAAGCAATCCAAGACCAAGAAGCCGGTTGTCGGGTTTATCGCGGGCCGTACGGCGCCTCCGGGACGCCGCATGGGACACGCCGGCGCCATTATTGCTGGCGGAAAAGGTGGTGCCGACGATAAGATGGAGGCAATGAAAAGCGTAGGCATTCACGTAACCGACTCTCCGGCGGCTCTTGGCTCCACGATGGTGGAAGCCATGCGCGGCTAGCAGTCGGTTCGAGACTCAGGAAGGAAAGGCGCGGCGGCATGCCGCCGCGCCTTCATTGGGAAGATGGTGAGTAGGATCGACTCTATTCTCTCGGGGACAAACGCCCCGTATATCGCCGAACTCTACAAACGCTATGTCGAAGAACCCAACTCGGTGGATGCCAGTTGGGTTTCTTTTTTCTCGGACCTCGGGGACGACGCAGGCGTTATCTTAAACGAAGCGCGCGGCGCCAGTTGGTCGACGCCGGTTCCCTGTGCCGCGGACGATGGCGTCGCATCGGGACCTGTCCCGGCTCCACCTCCGGTTCAGGCTGTGGCCGCACCCGTCACATACGCGGCGCCTCATGCCGCGCTGCCGGAATCACGGCAAGTGACGCTCGATTCCATTCGGGCGCTGATGTTGATCCGGATCTACCGTGTCCGCGGCCACCTGATCGCGAACTTCGATCCGCTTGGCCTCGAAGGCAAGAAGTACCATCCCGAACTCGACCCGAAGACGTGGGGCTTTACCGACGCGGATATGGATCGCCCCATATTTATCAACCACATGCTCGGGTTGGAAACGGCGACGCTGCGGGAGATCCTGGAAATTCTCCGCGAAACCTACTGCGGGTCCATTGGCGTCGAGTTCATGCACATCCAGAGTCCGGAAGAGAAGGCCTGGATCCAGCAACGCATCGAAAGCATTCGCAATCAGACGCAATTTACCCTGAAAGGCAAGCAGGCGATCCTCGAGCGCCTGGTGGAAGCGGAGGGGTTCGAGAAGTTCCTGCACGTCAAGTACACGGGCACCAAGCGGTTCGGTCTGGACGGCGGAGAATCGATGATTCCCGCGATGGAGCAGATTTTGAAGCGGGGCGCTCAGTTGGGTGTCAAGGAAGTCGTTGTCGGCATGCCGCACCGCGGCCGTCTCAACGTCCTCGCCAACATCATGCACAAGCCATACGTGGCCATATTCTCCGAGTTTCAGGGTCACTCCGCGCGACCGGACGATGTCCAGGGATCCGGAGATGTGAAATACCATCTGGGAACCTCGGCCGACCGGGTGTTCGACGGGAACGAAGTGCACGTGTCGTTGATGGCCAATCCCTCTCACTTGGAGGCGGTAAACCCGGTTGTCCTGGGCAAGGTTCGAGCCAAACAGACTGAAATAGGCGATACCGAACGGAACGTGGTGATGGGCGTGTTGCTGCACGGCGATGCCGCCTTCGCGGGGCAGGGACTTGTCGCCGAGTGCTTCGACCTCTCGCAGCTCAGAGGCTACCGGGTGGGCGGGACCATTCACTTTATCGTCAACAACCAGATTGGATTCACCACCAGCCCCGCCTACTCCCGATCGTCGCCCTATCCGTCGGATGTGGCCAAGACCGTTCAGGCTCCGATCTTTCACGTTAATGGAGACGATCCGGAAGCGGTGGTCCATGTGGCGCGTCTGGCGATGGAGTACCGTCAGGAATTCAAGCGGGACGTGGTGATCGACATGTTCTGCTATCGCCGTTTCGGACACAACGAAGCGGATGAGCCGTCGTTCACCCAGCCAAAGATGTACAAGGCGATCGCCGATCACCCGTCCACCCGCGAACTATACGCAGAGCGGCTAATGAAGGAAGGGACGGTCGGCGAGGACGAAATCGACCGCATCGGCACGGAATTCCGAAACCGGTTGGACAGCGATTTCGAGGCCGCCACCACGTATGCGCCAAACAAGGCCGATTGGCTCGAAGGGAGTTGGGCCGGATTGGAAACGTTGGCGGGCGAGGAGGAACTGCGCACCGACGACACCTGGGTGTCGCTCGAGTTATTGCGGGAAGTGGGTTACAGCGTTTCCCGACCTCCCGAAAATTTCAACGTCAATCGCAAAATCGTCCGTTTGCTGGAAGCAAAAGGGCAGATGATCGAGAGCGGTGAAGGGATCGACTGGGCCACCGCCGAGGCGTTGGCCTTTGGTTCGCTGCTGGCCGAAGGCGTACCGGTACGCCTATCCGGCCAGGATTCCGGACGCGGAACGTTTTCGCACAGACATTCCGTGTTGGTCGATCAGCAGAACGAGGAGCGCTACGTCCCGCTTAACCACATCAGCGACATTCAAGGGACCTTCGAAGTTATCGACAGTGCTCTGTCCGAGGCCGGCGTTCTCGGCTTCGAGTACGGTTATTCCCAAACCGAGCCCGACGCATTGGTGATCTGGGAGGCTCAGTTCGGCGATTTCGCAAACGGCGCTCAAGTCATCATCGATCAATTCATCGCTTCCGGCGAGTCCAAATGGCTGCGGTTGTGTGGTCTGGTGATGTTGTTGCCGCACGGATACGAGGGGCAAGGGCCGGAGCACTCATCGGCAAGGCCCGAACGCTATCTGCAGCTCTGCGCCGAGGACAACATGCAAGTCGTCAATTGCACGACACCGGCAAATTATTTTCACGCTCTGCGTAGGCAAATCCGGCGGAGCTACCGCAAACCGCTGATCGTTTTCTCGCCCAAATCGTTGCTCAGGCACAAATTGGCGGTTTCTACACTCGCGGACATGGGCCCGGGCACGCGCTTCCGCAGGGTCATCCCCGAAACCGAATCGCTTGCCGCCGACGAACAGGTCCGCCGGTTGGTGCTGTGCTCCGGCAAAGTGTACTACGACCTCGTTCAGGAACGCCGCAAGCGCGAAATCGACGACGTAGCCATATTGCGTGTCGAGCAGATGTATCCCTGGCCCCGGCGCAGCCTCCTTGAACAGGCTGCTCGCTACTCGAACGCCGAGATCGTGTGGTGCCAGGAGGAGCCGGCCAATATGGGCGGCTGGTCGTTCGTTCTGCCACGCCTGATCAACATCGCGGAAGAGTTAGGGCGCAAGGTGTCGTTGCCAACCTATGTTGGACGCAAGGCGGCCGCTTCTCCTGCAACCGGACTGTTCAAGACCCACGTCAAAGAGCAGACCGCCCTTGTGGATCAGGCCCTGTCGGTTGACGAGAAGTCCGTCGTGCAGCCCTTCCGGCGCGTCGGCAAGTAGTGGTCTGGATCGCAACGAATCTAAACGAGAGAAAAAATGGGAACAGAGATCAAAGTGCCGGCGCTGGGTGAGTCGGTGACCGAAGCGACGGTCGCAAAATGGTTTAAATCCGTTGGAGATTCCGTGACTGCGGACGAACCCTTGGTCGAGTTGGAAACGGACAAGGTTACCGTCGAAGTGAACGCCCCGGTAACGGGCACACTGACCGACATCGCGGCCGAGGACGGCAGCGAGGTGGCGGTGGGTGCGCTGTTGGGCACAATATCAGACGGCGAGGCCGCCGCGCCCGGCCCTGAAGAGAGCAAGCAACCGGAGCCGTCAAAGCCCGAACCCGCGGCCGAGAAACCGAAATCCGCGCCCGAGCCAGAGCCCGCGCCCGAGCCAGAGCCCGCGCCCGAGCCACGGGCAACAGACGGCGGCGCGAAGGCTTTGTCGCCGGCGGTGCGCAAGCTGGTGGAGGAGAATGATCTCGATCCCGGCGCCATCCCGGCCAGCGGCAAGGACGGCCGGCTGACCAAGGGCGATGTCCTCGCCCATATGGAAACCGCTCAATCGGCGCCGGCGCCCGAACCGAAGGCATCCGCCGCCCCGCCGCCTAAGATCGAGCCTGCGCCTTCCGCGCCGCCCGCGCCACCTTCACCTCCGCGACCGACCGGCGCACGCGAGGAACGCGTGCGCATGACGCGATTGCGCAAGATGGTGGCGGCACGGCTGAAGGAAGCGCAGAACACCGCTGCCATGTTGACCACCTTTAACGAGCTCGACATGACCGCCGCCAACGGTCTCCGCAAGGAATACCGCGACGCCTTCGAGAAGAAGCACGGGGTCCGGTTGGGTGTGATGTCGCTGTTCGTCAAGGCGTGTGTCGTCGCGCTCCGGGAGTTCCCGGCGGTCAATGCCGAGATCGACGGCGACGATATTGTCTACAAGAACCATTACGACATCGCCATCGCCGTGTCGTCGCCTCAAGGACTGGTTGTCCCGGTGGTTCGCGACGCCGATGCGTTGAGCTTCGCCGGTATCGAGAGCACCATTGCCGACTACGGCCGCCGCGCCCGCGACGGAAAGCTGGCCATGGAGGAGATGCAGGGCGGCACGTTCACGGTCACCAACGGCGGCGTCTTCGGCTCGCTGTTGTCGACGCCGATCATCAATCCGCCGCAGTCGGCGATCCTCGGCATGCACAAGATGCAGCAACGGCCGATGGTGATGCCCGACGGATCGATCGAGGCGCGCCCGATGATGTACGTGGCACTAAGCTACGACCACCGGATCATCGATGGCCGGGAAGCGGTATCGTTCCTGGTCCGGGTGAAGGAATGCGTCGAAGACCCTCAACGCATCTTGCTGGAAGCTTAAAATAGTAGAACAAAGGACGCGGCTGACGTCATGACGGACACTGTTTACGATCTCGTCGTTGTGGGCGGGGGGCCCGGCGGTTACGTAGCGGCCATTCGCGCCGCTCAATTGGGCATGCGGGTCGCCTGTGTGGAGAAGCGGGGCGCGCTCGGCGGCACGTGCTTGAACGTCGGATGTATCCCGTCGAAGGCGCTGCTGCAGTCGTCGCATCACTATGCGCTCGCGGAGGAGGAATTCGCGAGCCACGGGATCAAAGTGAGCGGCCTTGCCGTGGACTTGCCCGCCATGATGAAGCGCAAGGACGGCGTGGTCGGCGATCTCACCAAGGGCATCGAATTCCTGTTCAAGAAAAACAAGGTGGACTACCTGATCGGATCGGGCGCGATCACCGGCGCCGATGAAGTCACGGTGACGCCGGTGAACGGCGGGGAACCTCAAGTCATCAAGTGCGAGAACATCCTGATCGCCACCGGTTCGGACGTCGCAACGCTGCCCAACATCACCGTCGACGAGAAACGCATCGTCAGTTCCACCGGCGCGATCGCACTCGAAAAGGTGCCGGAGACCATGGTGGTGGTCGGCGGCGGGTATATCGGTATCGAGCTCGGCTCGGTCTGGCGCCGCCTCGGTACTGAGGTCACGGTGGTGGAGTTCCTGCCTCAGATCCTTGCCGGGATGGACGGCGAAGTGTCCAAGCAGATGCAGCGGATCCTCAAGAAGCAAGGTTTGACGTTCAAGCTTTCGAGCAAGGTCGCGGGCGCCGAGCTCACCGACACCGGCGTCTCGCTGAGTATCGAGCCCGCCGACGGCGGCGAGTCGGAAACCTTGGAGGCCGAAGTGGTCCTGGTTTCCATCGGCCGCCGGCCCTATGTGGAGGGACTGGGACTGGATGCCGTCGGCGTGGAGCTCGACGAGCGCGGCTTCGTCACGGTGGATCACGATTTCCAAACAAACGTTCCCGGCATCTTTGCGATTGGCGATGTCATCGGCGGCAAGATGCTCGCCCACAAGGCCGAGGATGAAGGCATGGCGGTGGCCGAACTGC
>CAKZLS010000392.1 GCA_937127205.1 uncultured Rhodospirillales bacterium | reverse complement strand
GACGGGTTCACGGTCGCTAACGGCCGAGGTCAATTGCGCGCGCACGACCCTATCATCAAAGTCGGATGGCATCGAGTTTGCGCCGGAAGCCGGCTCGGAATCCATCCTCTCGACGGTTTCGACAGGGCGCTCGGGCTCAAGCGGCCCCTCCCCCGCTTCCGCGTCCGGCCGCGCGTCGGGCACCGGCGAGTCTTGGTCAATGCCGTCAAGCGCCGCCTCAGCCTTGGTTTCGGTTGGGGTTTCGGGTTTTGGCGTCGCTGCTGGTGATTGCGATTTCGTCGATGGTGTCTTTGTACCTTCGGCCGGTACCGCAGCGGAAGACCTCAAAGGCGCCGTTATATCATTTTCCGCGGACCCCGACTGCTTGGGACCACCGTTCTGCTGCTCCAACCACCGCGCCAGGTCACGCTCGTTGCGGGCAGCTTGGTCATCGCCCATTTCAGTTGCGAGGGCATACCATCGCCGCGCCAATTCGGCATTGGGCTTGGGACCCGAGCTCCCGGCCAGCTCACGATAGCGCGGATCGAATGTCACGCCTGTCAGCATCGCTGCCCGTCCGTTCCCACGGTGGGCGACGGCCTGAAAAACCAACCGAGCTGCGGCAAAGTCGCCGGCCTCTAAGAGCGCGTTTCCACGCTCGATCAGCGCCTCTTCGGTCAATGAGGCCGAAATCTCCGCGTTATCGGTGTTGCTCTCCTGGGCGTAACCAGTCGAAACAAAGCAAATAGACACTGCCAAAAGCGCCGCGCTCGCCGCCACGGCAGTGGTCAATGAACGTGATGTCAGACTGTTCGCCAATGCTCGAACCTCTTCTCCACTCCGTCCGGCTCCAATTCGTTTGGTCGAACCGAAATCAAACGATACGAAAACGGCCCAAGTGTGACTAGTGCGTTAGTTGGTTCTCCAGAACTTGCGGCTACGGCTTCGTCAGCCAAACAGGTCTCGCCATCGCGCCAAGCTGCCTTCGGCTACGGCTGGATGGCGTGCTCTCCATTTTCGGTGAGCCGCGTCCCTTCACCACGCGACCGGTGATCGGGCGAGACCACCAGCGCGTATAATGGATGTTCTTTTACTCAAACGAATATGTAAAATTCTAAGGCTCTGATGCATAAGCGTTTCGTTCTGTTGATGAGCAGCCTAGCTCTCGTGGACTTGGCCGTGACCGGTATTTTTATCGCCGTGTCCGGCCGATTGGACGTCTTGGGACGCGACATCATTGCCAATGTCGGCATTCTCGGGATTGTAAATGCCATCGGTGCGTGGCTGCTGTTCCGTCCCATCGGCGAAGTGCTCCGCGACCGACAGCCGTTCGCAACCGCGGAACGGAGAATTGCTGCGCTTCCGCTCCTGGCGACCCTGTGGGCGGCGGTTGTCACCCTTACGTACTGCGGCGTTATATTCTCGCTGGGTGTGTTCGTGCCCGTCGGCGCCGACCTCGACGGTATGTCCGGGCCGGTTCTGGTGGCGGCCATCGGATGGTTTTTGTTCCTGTATGTCCTGTTTTACGGGTTCTACGTCTACTTTCTGATTAGCGATTTCACCAATGACCTAAAGGCCGAGCTGTTTTTTCGGGGGCATCCGCTGCCGGCCTCGGGCGGCCGTATTCAGAACACGCTGGTTGTTGTGTTCGCCGTGCTGGCGCTCATCCCAAGCACTCTGATTATTCTCGACCTCACCCTGTTCACCCAGCTTCGGGCCGCACAAGGACTGAGCCTGACCCAGACCATTCTCCTGGATTTGTTTGCCTCGGTATTTCTACTAGTGGTCTCCCTGATCTTTGTCACCCGCAGCCTGGTCCGGCCCATTCGATCGTTGACCGATGCGATGATTGCGTCGCGAAGCGGACAGCTGGACAACCGCGCCCCGGTAACGTCGTCCGACGAATTGGGCGTGCTCAGCGAGCGCTTCAACGAAATGATCGAGGGATTGCAGGAACGAAATTTTATACGCCAGACCTTCGGCCGATATGTCCCGGACAAGATTGCGGCGCTGTTGCTGGCGAACAAGGGTGTTGTGCAGCCACGCCTGACCACCGCCACCATCCTGTATTTAGACATCGAAGACTTCACCGGCATTTCGGAAACCCGTGCGCCCGAGTCCGTCCTCGAAATGCTGAACGCGTTCTTCGGCGTGGCGATTGACGCCGTCAAGCGAACGGGGGGTGTGGCCAATCAGTTCCACGGCGACGCCATGCTGGTGACCTACAACGTGCCGGTGGCGGATCCCCATCACGCTGATAATGCGCTGATGGCGGCTTTGGAGATCCAGCGGGCCGTGGACAAGACAATGTTCTCTGGAACGCACCTGCGGGTTCGCATCGGCATCAACACCGGACAGGTGGTAGCCGGAGCCGTCGGCGGCGAAGATCGCCTCAGTTATACGGTCTACGGCGATACGGTTAACCTCGCGGCTCGGCTGGAAGCGCTGAATAAAGACTTCGGTACCCGGGTCCTCGTGTCGGCCTCCACTGTAGAGGCGCTCCGACAAGCCTACTCGCTCGAACCCAAAGGCCATGTCACGGTCCGAGGCAAGCAGAACCCCGTAAGCCTGTTCGCTCTGGACATCGATGCCAGCGACGGCACTGAAGTGCCGCGTGACCTCACTCAGCCCCAAGAGCCTCATTGACGCGGTGCGGACCGCAACTAGAAAAGCGGTCATCCGATCAAGATGAATGAACACTGACGCGGCATGCGCGCGTTGAGCGGCAGGTAATCGCTTGTAGGGGCTTTCAATCGTTCTCTCCATAACACCCGACCGGTCACCAGCCGACGCCGGGCGCATGATGGACAATATTCCAGCGCAAGGCGCTCTGCTCAATCAGCTGGGCCAGATTGTCGCCGTCAACGCCTATTAGCCTCGTTTGCCAGCTTTTCCCACCAGGATGCCCGCGATGATCAATCCCAAGGCCGCCGCGATAAGAACGGCATAACCGTTCACCGCCAGCGCGTACAATCCGAAAGGAAGGACGATCGCGCCAGCAATCGTCAAGGTCGTCGCGATGATCGATCTTTGCCGTGGTGACACCGTCCGTCCCTTTTCCCTATGCCCCCTATCGCTACCCTACTCTCCGCACGCTGGCAATTCGCGACATCGATTGTCGGACGCCGGTCTCAACTTTCGGAGCGGGCTACAGCGATGGTTTCAGTCAGTCGCCTGAAACGTGAAGCTTAGGCACCGCCGACACGGGCTCCACGCTGTCTTCGCCCATTTGGAACTCCTCGATACGCTCGGCGCGGCGCGCCACCTTTTCCGACGAAACGCGAATCTGGCGCATATCGTCCACGGATTGTTCGAAGTGACGCTGCAGCTTCTGGACACGGTCGTCGAGGCGGAGAACGTCGTCGGTCATGGCCCGAAGCTCGGCCTGGATCAGTCCGGCCTGCTCGCGCATGCGGACGTCCTTTAGCACCGAACGCAGGGTATTGAGCGTGGCCCAGAGCGTGGTCGGCGAGACGATCCAAACCTTTCGCCGGAAGGACTCCTCGACGACGTTACGGAAGTTGGCGTGAAGCTCTGCGTAGACCGCCTCCGACGGCAGGAACATCATTGCCGAGTCCGCGGTCTCCCCGGGCACGACATAGCGGTCCTGGATATCCTTGACGTGCTTGAGGACATCGGCGCTGAACGCGCGGGCCGCCTGAACCTTGGCGGACTCGCTATCTGCATCGCGAAGCGCCTGGTAGCTCTCCAACGGGAATTTGGCGTCCAGCGCAATGGGGCCCGGCGGGTCGGGAAGCTTGAGCAGGCAATCCACCCGCCTGCCATTCCCTAAAGGAGCCTGAAACACATAGGCCGTGCTCGGGAGCACCGCCGTTACCAGATCACGGAGTTGGACCTCGCCGAAGGCGCCGCGGGCTTGCTTATTGGAGAGGATATCCTGCAGTCCGACCATCTGAGCCGATAGCTCTGTGATGTTTTTCTGGGCAGCGTCGATTACCGCCAGGCGTTCGTGAAGAACACGAAGGGAATCGCCGGTTTTTTCCGATTGTTGCGTCAGGCTTTCCCCCAGCCGCCTCGTTAGACCGTCGAGCCGCGCGCTGAGCGCTACCTGGGTCTGCTCCATACGCCCAGCCAACTGCGCCTGGGTTTCGGTCAGCCGCTGCGCGGTTTCGGAAATGCGCGCCATGTGCATGGATGACTCCGTACGCGACCGCTCGCCCCGCATCAACACGATCACCAGCACCACCGCCGTTCCCGCCAGGATCAGCGGCGCCCAAGTCACCCAATCGATGTTAACGTCCATGCGGCTCCCGAAATTGCTCAACGTTGGACAACCCTTGCACAAGCCAAAGCCCGAACGCAAACTCTCGGGCAAGTTGACTCTTTTCACGGCTCAAGGAGCAAGACCATGCGTTTAGGTGTGATCGCCGCGATGGCCATCTTGGCCGGTGCCGCAACGATGACGGCAAACACCGCCAGCGGCGCGGAAACCCGCTTGACGCCTGAGAATCGTACGTCGTTGGCGGTGACCGTTTACGGCGGCGGCTTGGCGCTTGTTTCCGACGAGCGAGTCGCCACACTGCAAAAAGGAGCCAACAGTTTGGCCTTCGAAGGGGTCAGCAATCAGATGATCCCTTCAAGCGCATGGCTTGTCGGCAACGAATCGGGAACAATCCGGGAGATCGACTACGACTTCGATCTCTTGACCCCCGCGACCCTTCTGCAGCGCTCGGTGGGCCAGTCCGTAAAGGTGGTGCGGACCCATCCGACCACCGGCGAGGACTCCGTCGAGGATGCCGTGATCCTGAGTACACAAGGCGGCGTCGTGCTCAAATATCGTGACCGCATCGAAACCGGCATGCCAGGGCGGCTGGTGTTCGACGCAGTGCCCGGCGACCTCCGGCCGCTGCCGGCGCTGGTGGCAAACGTCGACAGTACCGCGGAAGGCGAACGCACCCTGGCGCTGAATTACCTCACCAACGGCCTGAGCTGGGAGGCCGATTACGCGGCGGAAGCGGACTTGATCAAAGGCACGATGGACCTGGACGGCCGGGTGACCTTGACCAACCGCAGCGGCACCGACTTCCAGGACGCTTCGCTCGGACTGGTGGCCGGACAGGTGAACCGTGTTTCGGCCGGGGGCGGGCCGGGTCGTCCCGAATTCGCCATGCGGGCGAGCGCTCCAATGGCCGACGCCGCGGCGCCCCCGCCACAACGTGAAAGCCTTGGCGACTATCATCTCTACACTATTCAGCAGCCGCTCAATCTGCTGGACCAACAAACCAAGCAATTGGCGCTGCTATCTGCATCGGCTGTTCCGGTCACCCGTGAATACGTCAGCGAAGCTTCTGTTCAGGTTTACGGCCGACAACGCGGGAAACCGCGCCCGACACATCCCAACATCCGGATGCGGTTCGAGAACACCGAAACGGACGGCGTCGGCATCCCCCTGCCCGCCGGAACCCTCAGGCTCTACACCCGCGACGAGGAGGGACAATTGCGCCTGCTCGGCGAGGACCGTATTCCCCCTACCGCCGTTGGTGAAAAAGTGACCGTGTCTCCCGGCCGGGCTTTCGATATCTCAGTGACTCGCCGTCAAACCGACTTCAAGCGGCTGAGCCATCCTGAAGATGTGTTCGAAAGCGCCTGGAAAATGGAACTCCGCAACGCCGAAGACGAGGCGGTGACGGTGAAGCTTGTGGAAACGATGCCGGGAGACTGGGAAATCATGTCTGAGAGCGCCGAGCACACCAAGGAAACCGCCGAGCGGGCGATATGGTCCGTCGCGGTACCGGCCAAAGGCACGGCCGAGCTAACGTATCGGGTACGGGTTCGGCAGTAACAGGAACGATCATCGACAGCAACCCATTGGTATAACTTGACGCCCTTCGGTGCGGGCCCATATGAATGGCGGTATGGCTGAGATTCAAGAGGCAGGCGTTCCATGACGAAACCAACCATCATTGTCGCTCCCGACCCCCGTCTGAAACAGCGGGCAATGCCGGTGGCGCGCGTTGACGGGGAAATCCGCCAATTGATGGACGGCATGCTGGATGCCATGTACGCGGCAAATGGCGTCGGCCTTGCAGCGCCCCAGGTGGGCGTATTGAAACGCATCATCGTCGTCGATACGTCCCAGCCGGAGGAAGCCCCAGAGCCTCATCGGATGGTCAATCCGGAGATCGTTTGGACCTCCGATGACTCCATCCGCCGCGAGGAGGGGTGCCTCTCCCTGCCGGAACACTATGCGGAGGTTACGCGACCGGAGCGCATTCGTGTCCGCTATCTGGACGCCGAGAACGAAATACGCGAACTAGAAGCCGGCGGCCTGCTCGCCCGCTGCGTCCAGCACGAAATCGACCACCTAGAAGGTACCCTGTTCGTCGATCACATCTCGTCGCTCAAGCGCAATATCATTCTCCGCAAGCTTACCAAGACCAAGCGCATGGCTCCCGTGCCGGCTTGACGGAACGGCCCTGCCCCGGCAGGGTGCGGCGATGAAATCCTTGCGTCTCGTGTTCATGGGTAGCCCCGATTTTTCGGTGCCGGCGCTGAGTCGGCTGCTCGAAGCCGGTCACGAAGTTATCGCGGTTTATTCGCAGCCGCCCCGACCGGCAGGACGCGGCCACAGGGAGCACTTATCGCCCGTCCATGCCTTTGCGAAAGCCAAAGGACTGTCGGTCCGGACGCCAAGAAGCCTGAAATCTCCGGAAGAACACCAAGCGTTCGCGGCCCTGGGCGCCGACGCGGCCGTTGTCGCGGCGTACGGTCTCATCCTGCCCGGGGCGATCATCGGCGCGCCCCGCCTTGGCTGCTTCAATGTCCATGCCTCGCTGCTGCCGCGATGGCGAGGCGCGGCACCCATCCAGCGCGCCATCCTGGCCGGCGATCGCGAAACCGGGGTCACCATCATGCGGATGGACGAAGGCCTCGATACCGGACCGACGCTCTTGGTGGGCCGCACGCCCATCACCGGAGGTACGACGGCGGAGAGCCTCCACGATACGCTCGCCCAGATGGGGGCAGAGTTGATGGCAGAGGCGCTTCAGGGGGTCGCTGACGGTTCCCTTAGCGCGACCGCCCAACCTGATACCGGCGCGACCTATGCGCAGAAGCTCGAGCGCAACGAGGGTCGCCTTGACTGGAGCTTGCCCGCCGACCAATTGGATCGGACGGTCAGGGCGCTCAATCCGTGGCCGGGCGTCTGGTTCGAGCACCAGGGCGAGCGGCTCAAGGTTCTGTCGGCGGAGGTCGAACCGATCGATGGGCCTCCCGGCACGGTGGTCGACGACCGGTTGAGCGTCGCCTGTGGAAACGGCGCGCTTCGCCCGCTTCGCATTCAGAGACCGGGCAAAGGAGCAGTGGGCACGGACGCTTTCTTGCGCGGCTATCCAATTCCTCTGGGAACGCGTCTTGGGTGAGGAACTACTCTATGTATTAATCGTACTTTGCCATCATGGGCGCTGAATCCTCGATTTCCTGGATCCGGCCTATCCCCGGCCGGATCTCGGACATGATAAACTCGGCGCGGGTTGCGGGCCCGCCGGCTTTCTTATGCGGAAAAGTCTTTGCCCACGTTTCAAGCTTGATAGTGAGGGAGCACAGGACACCGCCGACCGTGGTGTGGTACCCTTTGATCATCTGCTCCACCTGGCGGAATTTCGCGGCGGAAATCTGATCCCACATGCCGGACGTGCTCTCGTCGAATTTCTCAAACCGGCGATTCATCGAGAAACCGAGGCCGCTCAGGATGGCTTGAACTGTGCGGCAGGTTGCCATCAGGTTGCGCTCACTCTGGATCTGGCGGTTTTGGCAAAGGTCCTCAAGCCACTCGAGAAAATCGGCGAGAAGCGGCTGAATGTATTCCAAACACTGGCGGTAGTACGACAGCGACAGGAACACATCGCCAAAATCTTCCAGGAACTTCGGCACCTCTTCGACCTCGATCTCCAAGCGTCGAGCCATAATCTTCAGCTTCTCCAGGGCCTTCTTGGCGTCCGGCTGCCTGAACAGCCCGATGATGTCCTCGTAGCTCTGTATCGAGACGTCTTCATCGCCGTAAATCTTCATAATGAGCGGCCGAGTGAAAGTGGTCATGTACTCGGCCAGCTCCTCGCTCTTGTGTTTGGACAATTTGAGCGCGCTATGATCGTTAATGGGTATTTTATGCTCGCGAAGCAGGATTCTGAGGCTGTACACATCGAAGCTGGGAAGCAGAGCGAGCTTGCGAAGGAGAACGAGATCCGGATGGATGGGGATGTCGGGCCAGCGCAACTCCGCGGGAAGGTCGTCGATATCCATCTGACCGCTGCCGATATCAGCGCCCTCGAACAGCTCGACGACGCTCTCCAAGCGGGCATTCTTGATCAGCCGCGCCCGCTTCAATGCCGGGGTCGACATAGGAACGATGCCGAGCGGCAGGATATAGAGAGAATCCCGATCGATATCGCGCATTTCAGCGATCGGTTGATCGATAACCGGGTGGGCTCCATCCATTGCTAACAAACCGACTGTAGTTGGAAGGTCTGGGGTACTCGTTGAACACATAATACCATCTTTGGGGGATTTTTCTATAGGTATAATTACCAATAGTTGTAATTATCAAGCGATTCTTTCACTTTCAATAGCAACTCTCGCGAGTGACTGAAAATAGGGCCATGAGCCGGTACAAGTTGATCATCGAATATGACGGAAGCGGTTTCGTCGGCTGGCAACGTCAGGAAAACGGTCCTTCCATCCAGCAGGCCGTCGAGGAAGCCATCTACCGATTCTCCGGCGAAGCGGTCAATGTCTTCGCCGCCGGCCGCACCGATGCAGGTGTTCATGCCCTTGGTCAGGTCGCCCATTTCGACATCAAGCGTGCCGCCAGCACCAAAACGGTTCGCGACGCCATCAACTTTCACCTCAAGCCAGCCAGGATCGTCGTCGTCAAAGCCGAGGCCGTGCCGCAGGAGTTTCATGCCCGCTTTTCAGCGCGCGAACGATCCTACGTCTATCGGATTACGAACCGGCGCGCCCCTCCGGCGCTCGATTGCGGCCGGACATGGTGGGTGCCCACTCCCCTCGACGAGTCACTTATGGCGGATGCAGCACAACACCTGGTTGGCAACCACGATTTCACCAGCTTTCGCGCATCGATTTGTCAGGCCGCTTCGCCCGTCAAGACCTTGGATGCGCTGGACGTTTTTCGAGACGGCGATGAAATCCGCGTCACAGCCCGCGCTCGCTCGTTTCTTCACCATCAGGTCCGTAACATGGCAGGAACGCTCAAGCTGGTGGGCGAAGGCAAGTGGACGGCGGACGCCGTTAGGATAGCACTGGAAGCACGTGACCGGAGCCGAGCAGGCCCAACAGCGCCGGCCGAAGGTCTCTATCTGGTCGAGGTCAGATATTGATACTGCTGGGAGCGCCCATTCCGCTCAGTAGAGACTATCGGCGGTAGCACTGATCAAGAAACTCAATGCAATATCCAACAGCACGATGCCGGCGCAGGTGAACGGCGGCAGTTCGAGGGCGGTTCGGGCGATGAACCAAATGTAGACGACAACCGCCACCAGCGCGAGAAGCCACAAAAACGTCGCAGCGTCGGCAGGAATGATCCCCGTCGCGCCCAACAAGCCAATGGGCAGGAAAACGGCGTTCTGAACGACAAGCGACCAGTTGTAAGCGACCAGGTAAGCGGGGAAGCGATCCCAGCACCCCATGGTCTGCGTGAGTGACGCCATCACCACCGGAAACGCAACCCACGACAGAACATAGGCCACGGCCTCGGCAAGGGCGAAGTGCAGGGGATCCACCGTACCACCCGTAAGCGGGAACCGGATCGCCAGCAGTAACGCATAAAAAGGGGCAATCAGAACCGCGGCAAAAAAGGATTGCCAGACACCGGCCAGAGACGTGTCAAAATACGACATGCCACTACGGTCGAGACGCGCCAAACGGCAAGCACCATAAATCGAAGCGGCGATTTGGTTCAGCCCCGGCATCAGCCGTCCCGCCCAAAAAAGCCACCAAGCACAGCGCGATAGATTCTCGTGAGGTCGATGATATCCGATACCAGCACGTTCTCGTCCACCTTGTGGGCGGTCTCGCCCGGCATGCCGAACTCGGCAACCGGACACCAGGTCCTGATGAAGCGGGCGTCGGACGTCCCGCCGCTGGTACTCAGTTCGGGCGTCAGCCCGGTGGTGCTTTTAATTGCATCGGTGATGACTGTGCTCAGCCGGCCAGGCGGGCTCAGGAACGCCTCGCCACTGCATTCCGTCGCGAGGTCGAACCGCTCGTCGATGGCGGCGCAGCGGCTCTCGATCCATTTCTCTAAGCCCTCGGACGTATGCGCGTCGTTGAACCGGATGTTGAAGGCGGCGCGGGCGCGCGCGGGGATCACGTTTGTCGCTGTGTTGCCGACATCGACGCTGGTGATGGTCAGCGTCGATGGTTGGAAATGCTCAGTCCCCTCATCCAAAGGGATTTCATGGAGGTCGGACAGCATGCGCACCAATCGGGGTATGGGATTGTCTGCCCGATGGGGATAGGCCGCATGTCCTTGGACACCGTGAACGTCGAGAACGCAGTTGAGACTGCCGCGACGCCCCACCTTGACCATTTCGCCCAGCCTTTTGGGATTTGTC
>CAKZLS010000391.1 GCA_937127205.1 uncultured Rhodospirillales bacterium | reverse complement strand
ATGTTCGGTTTTTTCTCTTGGCTGTCCGAGTAGTCCTTCCCGGCGACGCTAGGCGTCTTCGCAGCTCCCGCCGCGCCCAAATTTGAGCTAGACGGCAAAGTTTCCTGATGTGCTGCACTACTCTCGCTTTTTTCGGCGGCAAGCGCCGGGCCTGTGGTCGCCAATGCCAGGCCCAAACCCAAAACCAAGCTCAAGGCGGTCGAATTCTTAAGGCTGCTCATGAACTTTTCCTTCCTGTTGCCATTGTTCGAAAGTGTGGAACGAATGCCTCTGGCGGCAGTTCGATGCAGGGGGGGCATGACACCAGAGAAATCATTCGTTCCACACCGGGCCAACGTGTGAACCAGCGCAAAGTTCCGTCGCCAGGCAAATTTAGTTCATGCGTCATGCGGCGGAGGCATGTTCCGCCGCTTTTTTATCTACCGGCGGCTCGAGCGGTTCGCGGTCCAATTCGAGCCACTTCAAATCGCCGTCGTAGCGCCATGCCATGCGGCCGGCCTCGTCGAGGGCGAACAGGTACAGCCATTTGTTGTCGAACAGGGCGCGCACATTGGCGTGCTTCTTCAGGATATCGGTCATGGCCTCGCGTGGCGCCTCGATACAAACCGACAGCCGCAGCGGTTCGTGCGCGAACTTCTCGCCGTCATGCACCGACTGCCATGGCAGTCCGTTTCGCAGCAGGCCGCCGTTGCCTTCGAAGACGCCAATGCCGCCGGCGACGTTGTGCAGCAGTTTGTTGCCCGCCCCGAACACCTGAGGCGCCACCGTCGAGCCGTAGTACTGCAGGCTGATCCAGCTGGCCACCACCACCGGTGCGGTCATAATAAGTTCGAGCACGCCGAAACCGCTGTCCTGGTTCCAGTCATAGTCATGAAGGAAGGCGCGGCCCTCCAGGTTCTTGCCGGTGCTGCGGGTGCGCGGCGCGGCGATGAAGGCCTTGCAGCCGGCCAGTGCCCATTCGGGGCGAACCTCGGCCCAGTTGACGCTGCGCGCAGAGATGTCCTGCTCGCCCTCGGCCCGAGGCAGGCGAAGCGCGCGCTCCGCCCGGGTCCGCTTTCCGGCCGCCTCAAGCCAAGCGCGCGCCTGCCGCAAATCGTCGGCGTGGGCTTCGACCGGGACATCCTGATCGTATAGGGTCACCGCGTCGGTGGTGGTGTCGTGCAAGCCGCCGACGAACAGGGTGTCTTCCGGAAGGTGGATCCCGCGCTCGGCGACGCCCGAGCGCACCTCCGGGTCGTTCAGCAGCAAGGCCAGCGCCCGTGCGTTCACTTCGCCGGAATAGCCGCCGCAGGCGCCGCAGGCCAAGGCGCTGGCATGCGGGTTGTTGACAACATTGGCGCCATGGCCGGCGAGCAAGATGAGCCTGGCAAAATTCTCGGTAAGGGACATGGCCCGCAGCACCGTCTCGGCCGAGGCGATGCGTGTCGGCAGATCGAGTTCCGGTTCGAACCGGGGGGCCGGATCATTCGGCGCGGTATTTTTTGCGAGGCCAAGCCCGTCGCGAATGAGCTTGCCCACATAGATCGGGCCGGTCGCCTCGACGAAGGCGAAGGACGACACGGCGGCAAGCTTGAAGCGTCCCCAGGCGCGGATGGCGCGCGCGGAGAACCGCCGGGCCTGATCCTCCTCGGCGGTGTCGGCGTTGCCGGAGCAGGTATGGACAGTCGGGTTCAATAGCACTGGCAGGCGCAACTCGTCCACATCGGAGGCAAAACCGCGGTGGGATGCGAACACTCCGAAGAACCCGGCGAAGCCGAGCGTCCGGATGCTCGGGTCCACCGCCTCTAGTGCCCGCCGGAACACTTCGGAGCGCACATCGATGCAGAATGCCGCCTGAAAAGCCGGCCGTTCCGACGGGTTTTCCACGCCAGGCTCGGAAAGCAACGCGGCAAGGTCCCGCTGGGCGGCGCGTTCGGAGGCTTCTTGCAATACCATCGCCACAACGTTCTCGCGGGTTGGAACCACCGGCGTCGCGTGCTCCGCGCACACCGCCTTCCATTCCGCTTTGATGTCGTCGCCGAAGAGGTTGAACAAGGCTTCTTCCCACAGCAGACGGATCGCCAGGAAATCGGTGATGGTCTGGTCGGTGCTGCCGGCGAGCTCCGCCTGCCACAGCTTGAAGCGCGCATACTGGCTCCAGCCGCCAAGCGACATGAGCATTTGATGGAAATAAGTCTCCAGCGCCTCGGCCGGAAGATCGAGCAGGGCCACCACGCGCTCTACCACGTCGCTGGCGGTTTGCGGCGCGTCAACTACATGAGCGGCGAATCCCGTCAGGCCGGCGATTTCAGGTGTGAGATCGTGGCTGGCGACACTCCGCCATGCGGCGTAGGCCTCTTTGCCATGGGGTGCCTGCCAAAGGGCCTGGCCCACATCGAAGTAATCGGCGGCCCAGGCGCCGAACCGGTTGGCAATCAGGCCCGGCCAATCGGTGCCGGATGCATCCGCTGCAAGATCGGCAACGGTTTTAAGCGGTTCCGGCGCAGGAGCGGCCGTCCCGGCATGCTCCTTTCGGGCGGCTTGCTCCAAGGCGTCTTCTCTCAGGCTGGCGGCATCCGCCGGGCGTAGGTCTTTCGGCGCCTCGGCCAGGGCCGCCGCTAGATCGTCGTTGGTAATAGCTCCCGACGCGATCTTCTTGAGATACCATTTGTAAGGCATGGTGACATTGATGCCGGCTACCCGCTCGAGACGGGCGCCCACATGCGCCAGGCTTTCTTCGGACTGCCCCAAGAACGGATTGACGGCAACGCTGGAAGCGAGCGGCCAGAGCGGCGGGATTGCCCGCGCCGCGGCCATGACAGCTGCCGTATGAGAGGACATCTCAGTTTTTTTGATCTTTGTGCGGTTCGACATGGGATCGTCTCCAAAAAATTCGGTTTATTGGGATTTACGCGGGGCGGACCAGCCGCCCAGCATGCGGTCGAGCACCGCGTTGGCGTACAGCCCGTTCGAGAGATGTACCCGCAATCCGGCCCACGCCGGGTGGTAGGCCCACAGCGGGAACATGGCCTGCGCCACCGCCACCAGGCCGAAGGAGATCACCGCTAAGACGATCAGCGCCCACTCCAGCGGACCCGGTGCCGGGGTCGCCGGAACCGTGCCCGCCATCAGCCATTCGGCGCCGGTCTGCAGCGCGAAATAGCCAACCGCGGTGGCGACCGAGAATAGGGCCGTGCGCTGGGTGAGGACCTTCGGTGCCGCGTCGGCGAGACCCTGTGCCAGCAGATAGGCCACGCCGAGAACCAAGATCGCGCCGAGGGCGATGGCTTGCGGCGACTTACCGGCGAAACCGAACAGCAGGCCAACCAAGCTGTAGATCACCAGCGCCATCAGGAATGCCTTGCCGACGGCCGCGCCGTTGGGGATGGCCACCGGTCCGGGGCGGCGAATGGATGCGACGCCCTCGACGGCGCTGCCCGATGCGAGGAACGCGTGCGCCTTGTAGAGCGAATGGGCGACGATGTGCAGTAGCGCCAGGGGAAACAGCGCCAGACCGCATTGCATGATCATGAAACCCATCTGGGCGGCGGTGGACCAGGCTAGCGACGTCTTGACCGCCGGTTGGGTCAGCATGACGACACCGCCGAACACCGCGGTGAACCCGCCGACCATGACCAGCACCGCCAGAATTCCGGGTGCCAGCAGCATCACGTCAGCGAAGCGGATCAACAGGAAGCCGCCGGCGTTGATCACACCGGCATGCAGCAGGGCCGACACCGGCGTCGGCGTCTCCATCACCTCCGTCAACCAACCGTGGGTGGGGAACTGAGCGGATTTCAGCAACGCCGCGAGCGCGATGAGCGCAGCCGCCAAAATGGCGAATTGCGGTGTTTCGCCCTGCCGGGCGGCCTCCAGGATCGTCGCGATGTCGCCGGTGCCGTAGCTGGCGCCGAGAATGACGGCGGCAAGAACAATGGCGATGCCGCCCACCGCCGCCGCGGCGCCTTTTTTGCGGGCTGCCCTCTGAGCGCCGATCCGCTCCGGGTAGAACAGCAGCAGCCGGTGCAGAAAGATACTCGTGGCGATCCACGCCGCGACCAACTGGAAGAGGTTCCCGGCGATCACAACGAGCATTATCGACGCCAGCAGCGCGCTCAGCCGGCCGGTGAATTCCCCCTGCCTTTGCTCGCCATCCATGTAGGTGGCGGCGTAGCGAAGGACGATCCAGCCGACGAAGGACACCAGCAGCAGCATCACCACGCTGAGCGTATCCACGCGCGCGGAAAATCCTGATGAGCCAATACCGAAGAGCGGACTGGTACCCGCGCTTTGGGATATGAGCAGCAGGCCCGTTACAGCCGCTACGCCCATGGACAAAAGGGCGAGCCCTTCGGCGATGCGCGGGACGCGGCCGGGGCGCATGCCAGGAGAAAGGAAGCCGAAAACGGCCGCGATCATCAGCGCCAGCGGCGCCAAGTAAGGCAAAAGGTAAATAGTCATGGGGCTCTCCGGTAGTATGTTTAACCCTTATCCGACTTCTAATAGCATCGTGACTATTCAGAAAATATTTCATTGTTTTAGCGTAATCGTTCACTTAAACAGAACGATATGGTCGCTCTAAATTACAATCACCTGCGCTATTTTTGGGCTGTGGCGCACGATGGGAACCTCACGCGTACGGCGGAACGGCTCAATCTTTCGCAGTCCGCGCTGTCGGTTCAGATCAAGAAGCTGGAGGACCGACTGGGACATGCGCTGTTCGAGCGGCGCGGCCGGCAGCTGCATCTGACCGAGGCCGGTCGGATCGCTCTCGATCATGCCGACACCATTTTCTCGGCGGGCGACGAGCTGGTGGGTACGCTGAAGGAGACCGGCCGGGCGAGGAGAGCGCTCCGTGTCGGCGCCCTAGCCACTCTGTCCCGAAACTTCCAATTGGGTTTTCTTCGCCCCGTCATTTACCGTCCCGATGTGGAGGTGGTGCTGCGCTCCGGCAGCCCGACGGAGCTGCTTCGAGCCCTGGAATCGCTCAATCTCGACGTGGTCCTGACCAATCGGCCGCCGGCATTGGATGCGGTCACGCCGTTCGTATCCCATCGGCTGGCCGAACAGCGGGTGAGCCTGGTGGGGCCAAGAAGCGACGAAGCGAGCGGTGGCGGTCTGCGCGAGCATCTGGCCGCCCGGCCGGTGATCCTGCCGACGCCGGAGAGCAGCGTGCGCATCGGTTTCGATGCGTTGACCGATCGCCTGGGTGTGCGCCCGCAGGTCGCCGCCGAAGTGGACGACATGGCGATGATGCGCCTTCTGGCGCGCGAGGGTATCGGACTGGCTGTGTTGCCGCCCATCGTCGTCAAGGAGGAGCTGGAGAGCGGGCTGTTGGTGGAACTCGACCGCTTGCCGGGCATCGCCGAGACGTTCCATGCCGTGACCATGGAACGGCGGTTTCCTAACCCGCTGATAAAAACGTTACTGCACGGCGAAGCGTTCCGCGTCGACGCTTAGCGTCAACACCCGTTGATCCGGACTTGTCGTGCCGACCGATCGTGGTTTTGTATTCAGTTTTCTTTCTGCGGCGGCGTTTCTGTGTCCAGAGCTTCTTTCACGCGTTGCTTGGCGGCTTCGTAGGCGGCCTCGGTTTCGGCGCTCGCCTGGCTACCGGCCTCGCTGGCGGCGGCCTTGGATTTTTCATACGCCTCGACGGCCTTCGTTTTCGCGGCCTCGTAGGCTTGGCGCGCGTCTTCGCTCGCTTCTTCGGCGGCCGTTTCGGCGGCCTGGCGGGCGCGTTCGTAGGCGCTTGCCGCTTTGTCCCGGGTCGTTTCGTAGGCCTCCCGCGCCTGATCGGAAACCGTATCGGCCGTTTCCTCTGCCTGTTCCTGAGCGGCCTTACCGGCCTCTGCCATGGCTTTAACCATTTCCTCGGTGGACTTCTCGATATGCTCCTGGGCCTTCTCCGCCGGTGTCTTCTGCTCCTCGCAAGCGGCACCCAATACCAGCACCGCCATCGCCGTGGCTGCTGTCTTCATCCGATTGGTTCTCGTCATATCCTGTTCTCCTGTCCACATGTGCCGATCTAGAAACCAGTGTCGCCGCTTGCTGCCTATGCCTGATTTGCAACCTGGTAGGTATACACCTGTTCGACCAGATCGGACTTGTCGGCGTCTCCGAGAAAGGTTGCCTTAAATGAGT